>NZ_JCACKM010000075.1:0-34015 GCF_059505385.1 Desmonostoc vinosum | reverse complement strand
AAGAAGCGAATAAATTATTACCTGCGATCGCTAAATTATTCGGTTTAGGATAATCCCAATATGTAGTCTTGTCATTTGTCACTAGTTATATTAATTATCAGCAGTAGCTATGGCAACACCGCTCGTAGACAAAATCACCACACCCAAAGAGCAGCGATTTCTCTTACCTGGTTATTACACTTGGGAAGAATTTGAGCAAATAGAAGCCTTAACAGCAGATGCACCAGGTTTACGAATAACTTATCTTGATGGGTGTGTAGAGTTTATGACTCTTGGTGAAGAACATGAAATGATTAAAAGTGTTCTGGCTATATTGCTAGAAGCGTACTTTTTTGAAAAAGGGATAAATTTTATCCCTGTAGGTAGTGCTACTCGTAGGGCTAAAGAAAAGAGTGCCTCCTTTGAGCCTGATGAGTCTTATTATCTAGGGGAAAAGAAACAAAACCCTGATTTAGCAATTGAAGTGAATATTACTAGTGGCAATATAGATAAACTAGAAAAATACAAGCGATTTAAAATTACAGAAGTTTGGTTTTGGGAAAACAATCAGTTGTCTATATATCATCTTAAAAATGATCAATATGAGCAAATTTTTGACAGTGAATTGCTACCAGAGTTAAGTATCGATTTATTAACCCGTTGTGTTTTAATACCCTCAATAATTGAAGCCAGAATAGAATTACTTAAAGGGATTTACGAAGTATAAAACTCATATTTGATTTTTGAAAAAACTCCGTATATCTAGAAAATCTCTCTTCCCCTACTCCCTGCCTAAGCAAATAATTTCGTAAATCAAGTCAGATTCCTATAGCGATGTTAGTCAGAGATTAAATATGAACTTGCCTCTCAAACATCCACAACGCATTTCTGTAGTTGGTACAAGCGGTTCAGGTAAAACGACATTAGCCAAGCAAATATCTCAACGCCTCGCCATACCTCATGTGGAATTAGACTATCTACACTGGGAACCTAATTGGGTAGAAACACCAGATGATGTCATGCGTGAGCGAGTTTCTCAAGCAGTATCTGGTAAAAGCTGGGTAGTAGATGGAAATTACAGCAAGATGCGCGATATCGTTTGGGGACGAGCAGATACAGTTGTTTGGTTAGACTATTCTTTCCCTGTAGTGATGAGTCGCATCGTGTGGCGAACCATTTCGCGGATAGTGACACAACAGGAAGTTTGTAATGGCAACTGCGAAACGTGGAAAACATCTTTCTTTGGTCGGGATTCGATTGTATTATGGGCGCTAACAACCTACGGTAAAAATCGCCAGAAATATTCATTATTATTGCAAGAACCTGAATATAGCTATCTCAACCTTGTACATTTGCGATCGCCCACATCAGCCCAAAGTTGGTTATTAAGTTTAATCTTGAATATTTGAATATTTGATTTAAAGAAAGTCAGTTGAGCCAAATGGTATGGTGAACCCTACTAAGCTGTTCCACATATAACTTGCATAATTAGGGCGGGCAAGATGCCCACCCCACAAGAGTTTTATTTAATTTGATTATGTAATTTAGATGTTTTTTAGCTTAGCGCAAAAAGATGGCAGGCCATTCCCCAAACACGAGTTAATTCATCAAGCTGGTTTTGCATAGTCTTAGTTACTGCCGTATTGCTAGAGGTTCTACAAACCAAAGGCTCTTTTGTGGCAACTGCTAAAATACGTCGCCTTGTTAGTCAGATGACTGCCCATCCCGTCGCCCTAGTTCGTAAATACCGGAAGCAATACAGGCGAGTATGCCCATGCTAATTGCCCAACCGCGGCCTAAACCGATTTCTATACCCCAGTTACATAAAGCACCAACTATCAAAAAAGGCACAATGCTAAATAATGAAGCGTAGAAAGCATTTTGGGATTCTCTGGCTTGACGAGTTCTCTCAAATTCTAATTTGCTGGTATAAAGCGATCGCTCGGCAAAGTTAAACCACCGATTTAGTTGTTCTATCACCCATTCACTAACTGGGTTAAAAGCCAAATATAACGACAATGACCACAAACTCGCGCCAGCAATTGCGATCGTGTCTAACTCAAAACGGAAAGGAAAAATTTCAGTCAGCATGGCTTGGGTGCGTCCTGCGAAGGTTTAACTTAACCTCTTATCGATGCTTACTCGACCTCTTCAGCAATTTTAAGCATAAAGGTTAACAAGATTTTCACCGCTTGGCAAATTTGCATGATTGGGGATTGGGGATTGGGGACTGGGGATTGGGGATTGGGGATTGGGGATTGGGGACTGGGGACTGGGGATTGGGGACTGGGGATTGTTTATTCTCCCTCATCCCCCTCATCCCCCTCATCCTCCTCATCCTCCTCATCCCCCCAGTCCCAAATATGTAATATTATGTAAAGTGATATAAACAATTGTAAATAAAAAAATGAAAGATCAGGTGATAGTTATTGTTGGTGCTACTGGTGGTATTGGTTCAGCCTTAACTCACAAACTTGCTAATACAGAGGCCAAGTTGGTATTAGCTGCGAGGGATGCAGTTCGTTTAACAGCACTCGCAAGTGAGTTACCAGGATCAAATTTGACCGTTCCTTGTGATATCACTGATCCGCAACAAGTAGACGCTTTGATAGAAAAAGTTATTGCTGAGTTTGGTCAAATAGATGTTTTGGTGAATGCTGCTGGTGCTGGTATTCTCAAACCATATAACAACCTCGAACCAGATGATTTGGAAAAAATGCTAGATGTTAACCTCAAAGGCAGCTTTTACACCACTCAGGCGGCTGCTAAAGAAATGCAAAAGCGTAAATCCGGTCACATTTGTAACGTGATTGGCATTCTCGGCAAACATTCGATGGCAATGGCAGCAGCTTATTCTGCTTCTAAGTTTGGTGTTGTCGGGTTTAGCAAGTGTATGGCAGAAGAACTTAAACGCTTTGGTGTCAAATTCACGCTATTCTACTTTGGGGGTGTAGATTCTCCTTTCTGGGACAACGTAAGTTTAAAAGTAGACCGGAAAAAAATGCTTTCTCCTGAAACTGCTGCCAATGCAATTTTTTTTGCACTTTCTGCCGAACCGCAAGCTGTACCAATGGAAATAAATATTCAACCTGATAATCATTTGTTTTTTTAGATTAAAAGACTATTCAGTATGTTTAAATAATTATTGCTTAGGAAATATACGGAAATCTAGCAAAAAAGGCAAAATTTACAAATAGATAAGCTGTTATGCTGGATTTTCAAATTTTATGGAAATTGATCACGTTCACTTCTATGTAGAGGATGCCAAAACCTGGCGAGACTGGTTTTTACACCATCTGGGTTTTCAGTCTGTAGATAGTAGTATCAATTCATTTCACACTTGTACAGAAGTGGTGAAAAGCGGTAACGTTCAGTTTCTCTTGTCTTCACCCCTGTTACCCACAAGTCCAGTAGCTGAGTTTCTACTTCAGCACCCGCCTGGGGTTGCGGATGTGGCTTTTGCAGTCGAAAATGTAGAATTAGCGATCGCTCAAGCTCAGGCACAGGGGGCCAAAATTCTCCAACCTATCCAAGAATACCAAATTGGCGCTAGAACCTTTAAGTCGGGCAAAATTGCTGCTTGGGGTGCATTGACACATACTTTGATAGAAAAGCCCCTAGTTAGTAGTCAAGCACAACTAACAACCATAGATCATGTAGTTCTGAATGTGGCAGTTGGCGATTTAGAACGTGCCGTTGACTGGTACGAAAACATTTTAGGTTTTCAACCCCAGCAGATGTTTAAAATTAAAACTGATCGCTCTGCTTTGCATAGTCAAGTGATGGTTTCGCCTAACGGTAGCGTTCAATTACCAATTAATGAACCAGCCTCCAGCAATTCTCAAATCCAAGAATTTCTAGATGTCAACAAAGGGCCTGGGATTCAGCATATCGCTTTGAAAACAACTAATCTAGTAAATGCGATCGCTAAATTTCGCACTCAGGGTTTATCTTTACTCGCAGTTCCTCAAACTTACTACACACGTCTCAAACAGCGTCCAGGCTTTACCCTCTCAAACCAAGAACTCGAAGCGATCGCTCAACAAGAAATTTTAGTAGATTGGAACGAAGATGTTCAAAACGCTGTCCTACTGCAAATTTTTACCCAACCTATTTTTGGACAGCCCACCTTTTTCTTTGAATTTATCGAACGCAGATTTCAAGCTCAAGGTTTTGGTGAAGGTAACTTCCGCGCCTTATTTGAAGCTATTGAAAGCGAACAAATCAAACGCGGTACTTTGTCTTGAGAGTAGGAGTATCGTACACGAGTCCGGTTGCCTATGACTACGAGTTCTTTATCTTTACGGTGGATGAGTTGAATCGGGATAAACTTGAGAAACTGTGACAGGAGATAGAGAGAAATTAAGTTATTTTTATCGCTTTCTGGTGGCATTTCAACCAACTCTCTATCCACAAGTTCATAGCGAGTATCGGTGTCATCGTTATAAGCCAGATACTCGTCTAGAGTAAGTTTCTTGACTGCTATGGTTATAAACTTGTTACTTAATCGTCACTCTCAAACCATATTTTACCTTTTTGTAATGAGTTACGTCCCACTTTTGAGTAGTGGTGTTTTGCAATACCTTAGTACCAAGCTCTGCAATATATATTACTTTTATTACAAATTATTTAATTTTGGAAAAATGTAATTATAGTCGCCTTGACTTGATATAAGATATTTACGTATTAATACATAGAAAAATTCACCTAAGCTTAAAAAGTTAACAAACACCTTCAAGATATACACAAACCACACTTAGCTTAAAGATGGTGCAGTAGTTAGGCAAATAAAAGTAAATATAGAAATTCTCTTTATTTTCTGATGAGGTTATTGTCGTCTCTATTGGATTGTGAACAATATTAACCAAAATAATTAGGAATTTTTATGGATAAGAGTGATCTGATTGTATCTTCAATTGATGTCCCAATCTCTGCTGTATTAGGTGAAACTATTCCTGTATCTTGGACGGTTACTAACGAAGGTGTAGTTTCTACCTTAACTGATTGGTATGATTACATCTACATTTCCGATGACGAATTCCTCGACTTTAAAGATACCTTTGTTAGCGGTGTCTTAACTGGGGAGAATACACCCCTAGCAGTGGGGGCAAGTTATACCATCAACAAAGATATCTTGCTTCCTAGTTCCAAAACAGGCGATCGCTATTTATTATTCATCGCTGATGGGGGTAACGACGAGAAGGAAACTGATGACACTAATAATGTACTGCCAAAGCCAGTTTCCTTTACAGGTACAGATTTAGTAGTATCTTCAGCTAAAATCTTATCCTCCAATGCATCAAATAATACAATTTCTTTGTCTTGGACAGTCACCAACCAAGGCGCAGTTTCTGCCCTTGCTGATTGGTATGACTATATCTATATTTCCAATGACAATTTCCTTGACTATAGTGATACTTTTGTCGGTCGTACCTCAATTACAGAGAATACACCCCTAGCAGCAGGAGCAAGTTATACCAAAACCCAAGATATTGTCATTCCTACAACTACAAAAGATGCTCGCTATTTGTTGTTTGTTACCGACAGAGGCAACAACCAAGTTGAAGCCGATAATAGCAATAATGTACTAGCAATTATAGGTACAGATTTAATAGTGTCTTCAGCCCAAGCCCCAACCTCTGCTGTTTTAGGAGAAACTATTAATGTGTCTTGGACAGTCACCAACCAAGGTGCAGTTGCTACTTTCTCTGATTATTTCTCTGATTATAAGTGGTCAGACCAAGTATATATTTCTGAAGACGAATTTCTTGATGATAGCGATAGTGGTATCAGCACAACGTCGGAAATAGAAAATACACCCCTACTAGCAGGAGCCAGTTATACCGTAAACCAGGATATTACCCTTAACGGTGGCAAAGCAGGCGATTACTATTTATTATTTGTCGCAAATGATTATAGCTTTGGGAAGCGACAAAGTGAAAGCGATGAAACCAACAATGTATTAGCAAAGCCTATTACCCTAAGTGCCCCAGATTTGGTAGTAACTTCAGCTAACGCTCCCACCTCGGCCGTATTAGGTGATACAATCTCTGTATCTTGGACACTTACAAATCAAGGTACGGTTCCTGCCTTCCCTTATTATTGGTTTGACACCATCTACGTTTCCGATGACGAGTTACTAGATGACAGTGATACCCTTGTCAGTTTCATTATCAGAGAAGACTATACACCAATAGCAGCAGGGGCTAGCTATACTTTCAACCGAGATATTTTACTTCCTAGCACTAAAACAGGCGATCGCTTTTTGTTATTTACCGCCTTTGAATTGTCATACAACAACAGAAGTGAAATCAATGAAACTAATAATTTACTCGCAAAAGCAATTACCTTAAACGCGCCAGACTTGGTTGTATCTTCAGCCGATGCTCCAACTTCTGCCGTAGTAGGTGAAACTATTAATGTGTCTTGGACAGTCACCAACCAGAGTACATTTCCTGCTGCTGCTACTGGAATTGATGACTTATATAATTCTAGGTCTGATAACGTTTATATTTCTAGCGACGAGTTCCTTGATGAGTCTGATACCGTTCTCACTTCCTTCTCTATAGAAGAGAATATGCCGCTAGCAGCAGGGGCTAGTTATACCATCAGCAAAGACATCGGCCTTCCCCAAAATAGAGCAGGCAATCAGTATTTGTTATTTCGTGCCGATGCAAGCAATTTCCAAAGTGAAAGCAACAAAACCAACAATATTCTGGCAAAAGCAATTAATATATCTGCCCCAGATTTGGTAGTGACTTCAGCCAACACCCCAATCTCTATTTTATCAGGTGAGGCTATTAATGTGTCTTGGACAGTCACTAATCAAGGTATAGTTTCTGCATTGTCTGGGTGGTATACTTCAGTATACATTTCTGACGACGAGTTTTTAGATGACAGTGATATCTCTCTATTCGGATATTCTCCGACATCACCAACACCTTTACTAGCAGCAGGCGCAAGTTATACCGTAAGCAAAGACATTTTTATTCCCTACACCAAAACAGGTGAGAAAATAGGCGATCGCTATCTATTATTTGTCGCAAATCAAGGCAACATACCAGGTGAGAGCGATACAACCAATAATGTACTAGCAAAGCCAATCACCATAAAAGGCCCAGATTTGACAGTCTCTTCAGCTGAAATCCCCAACCCTGCTGTATTACGCGAAACTGACACCACTATCAGAACTAACACGATAAATGTGTCTTACACTATCACCAACCAAGGTACAACTGCTGCCACAAACTTTTGGTGGGACACGATATATCTTTCCGAAGATGAGTTCTTCAATTTTGGTGATATTGAAATTATTGACACCTTGACATCATTCGAGAGTTCATTAGCACCAGGAGCCAGTTATACCAGAAACTTCGATGTTTATATCCCCAGTTACGCATTAAACTACAACTATTTGCTATTTACTACTGATTCATTAAGCTTTAAAAGTGAAACAGATGAAAGCAACAATGTACTTGCAAAAGAAATTACCTTTGTCAAGCCAGATTTAATAGTATCTGCTGCTCAAACCCCCACCTCTGTTGCTTTAGGTGAAACTATTAATGTGTCTTGGACAGTTACTAATCAAGGTGCAGTTTCTGCTTTCTCGGAGTCTTTAACTGACTATGTCTACATTTCTGACGACGAGTTTCTTGATAATAGTGATTCCGTTGTTGGGAATGAAATCAGTATAGAAGCACCGATCGCAGCCGGGGCTAGTTATACCAAAAACCAAGATATCACCTTGCTCGACACCAAAGTAGGCGATCGCTATTTGTTATTTGTCACAAATGGATACCAATCCCAACGTGAGACTGATGAAAGTAATAACATACTAGCAAAGCTAATCACTATAAATGCCCCAAATGCTCAAGTTTTAAACGGTACACCAAGACGCGACAAGCTTATAGGCTCTAATGACAGAGATATCATCACTGGCTTTCAAGGTGCAGATATTCTTCAAGGTGGTGCTGGTAAAGACCTGTTTGTTTATACCTCTTTGCGGGATGCTGGTGATAAGATTATTGATTTTGTTCCAGGTACAGATAAAATTGTCTTGAGCAAGCTGTTCGATAACCTAAACTCAGATGGCTTAGACTATAACCGACTAAAAGAGCAACGCTACTTAAGTTTTAAAGCTCAGGGCAGCAATACAACTATCCTTATTGACCCAGATGGCTCAAATAGTCGCTCTCGACCTACAACGTTACTGACGGTAGAAAATGTACCTCTAAGTAGCTTAACTAACGCAGATAACTTTATATTCTAAAAAGAAAGCTAATCACTCAGTTCCAATTCCCAATCCTCTTAAAAAATAGTCAATCGATATGTGCCACGTTCCTGGGGATTATTTGAAGTCACAATAATATAGTAGGTGTCATCTTCAGGCAATTTAGCTCGATCAATCAGGGCGCTATACTTGCCATCTTTGTCAATATCCGCAGCAATTCTCTGTCCTTTGGAATTGAGTAAAACTATGTAAGGCGAAAACTCTTCATTGATACTATCTACGCGAATGCTAACTAATTGATTTTTTTTGCCTTGAAACTGCGAAACATTGTAAGGGCTACCATTTTGTCTGAGGATTGAGCTTTGGGCGGTGAGTTCGCCGAGTTCATCTAAGGTATAGCTGGCTCGATCATTCCTCAAAGCTATACTATAACGACCTGTATCTTTAGGATTGCGGCTGGTGACTGCGATCGTGTAAGTACCTCTAGCAGGCAATCTCACAAATACAAATGCATCCTTAATTGCACTATTTGCCCCTCCACTACCTCTTTTTAAAAGAACTTTATTGTCGGGATCAAGTAAAAACATAAAAGGATTCAAACTCAAGTTGTTTGAGCGACGTTGATCCGTACTACCGCCTAATCTAATTTGTAATAATTGGTTTTCTCTACCTTCAAACTGATAGAAATGAAAATATCTACCTTGGGAGAGAAAATCACCTCTTGACAAAATACCAAAAGCGATATCTACAAAGTTAATTTCTCTAAAAGGCAAACTTCGAGCGGAAATAGGCGAACTTTGAGTTGCTGGGGTAATTGGCTGACGACCTCTTTGTATGGGACGCGTAGAACCGCCTTCTGTTGGCTGTGGCGTTGGGTTTGAATTTCGCGGTCTCGATGGCTGGGGTATTGGGTTGGTATTTCTCGGTCTTGGTTGTGGCGTTGGGTTTGAATTTCGCGGTCTCGATGGCTGGGGTATTGGGTTGGTATTTCTCGGTCTTGGTTGTGGCGTTGGGCTTGAATTTCGCGGTCTCGATGGTTGGGGCTGGGGTGTAGTTGTCGAACCACCTTCTGTGGGTTGCGGCGTCGGGCTGGCATCTACCGGAGATGGTTGGGGTGTGGATGTAGAACTACCTTCTGTAGGTTGCGGCGTTGAAGTAGGGGGTACCCGAACAGGTATGGGTGAATCGATGGGTTGTTTGGGTTGGGGAGGTTGAGAGGGTACAGAAACAGGGATTTGTTCGATTCCTTGTTGTACTGCTTCTGGTTGCCTTTCATCTGGTGTTTTGGCAATTTGGAATTCTCTTGACGGGATTCCTAAAGCGAATATAGGTAAGAGATAACTGGCTATTAACAAACTACTGCTAAGAGAAAAAATTAAAGCTAAGTTAAATCTGAAAAAAGATGTTTTGTTGATTTTTCTTACCATAATTTTATTTTTAATCAGGTAGGTTGCAATTGAATTTATTTGATGACTTGCAAATAATCTCATTTTTTATTTTAAAGTGTTTGGTTACTCGAAGGCTGATGATTTTATACTCTGCGATCGCCCCGGCAACTTCATAGCAAAAATATGCGTCCTGAATTAGGATATACATGAACTGCCATGGATTCCCAGTATGATCTGCTGCCTGAATCCCGATTGTACCAATCCTCAGAATCCTGATGGTCATGAGCATTGCCAAACTTGTGGAACACCTTTAATACCACTGTTGAGGGGTCATTATCGTGTCATCAAAGTGCTATCCGATGAAGGTGGATTTAGCAGAACCTATCTTGCGGAAGATGTGGATAAACTCAATGAGTGGTGTGTTGTCAAACAATTCGCTCCCAAAGTTCAAGAAACTTCAGTTTTAAAAAAAGCGGTTGAGTTGTTTAAAGAAGAAGCTCAAAGACTGCAACTTTTAGGAGAACATCAACAAATTCCTACGCTTTTGGCTTACTTCGAGCAAGATAATTACTTATTTTTAGTGCAGCAATTTATCGATGGCAAAAACTTATTACAAGAATTGCAACAAGGAGTTACATATAGTGAAGGTAAAATCTACCAACTTTTGTTAGATATATTACCTGTCCTCCAATTTATTCACGATCGCGGCGTCATCCATCGGGATATCAAGCCACAGAATATTATCCGCCGTCGCAGTGACGGACGCTTCGTACTAATTGATTTTGGTTCTGCCAAACAATTAACAGCAGCAGCAACAGGACAAACTAAATTGGGCACTAGCATCGGCTCACATGGTTATACACCCATAGAGCAAATGCAGGATGGCAAAGCATACCCAGCCAGTGACTTGTTTAGCTTAGGTGCAACTTGCTTTCATCTGGTAACTGGCGTTCGCCCATCGAAATTATGGGTAAACCAGGGTTATAGCTGGGTTGAGTCTTGGCAACTACATTGGAGTCACTCAGTCAACAACTCAAGCATCAACCTGACTGCAATCTTAGATAAACTTTTAGCAACAGATATTCATCATCGTTATCAATCAGCAGCTGAAGTCATCAAAGACTTGACAAATGAGCAATTACCACCATCAGAACCCACAAACTTACTCACATCCTCACCAACCACCTTATTCTCAACATCGGCAACCACACTCACAACCTCGCGAACAACCCAAAAACCTGTTCCACCGACATTATTAAACGACAAACTCAAAAAAAAATTATTGATAAATGCTGCGATCGTTTTATTGGGATTAGGAGGAGTTTGGTTTTTACAATTTATTCCGCAACTAATTACCCAATCATCAACAACTTCTCATCAACCCATAACCTTAAAAGGTCATGCCAGCGATGTCAATTCCGTCGCCTTTGCCCCCGATGGACAAACTCTAGCCAGCGGCAGCGATGACAAAACAATCAAACTGTGGAATCTCGCAATAGGCAAAGAAATCCGCACCCTCAAAGGTCACTCTGGGTGGATTTGGGCTGTTGCTTTTACTCGTGATAGTAAAACCCTTGCTAGTGCAGGCGCTGACAAAACAATTAAACTGTGGAATCTCGCAACAGGTGAAGAAATCCGCAACCTCAAAGGGCATTCTCAAGGAGTAGCAAGTATTGCCTTTAGCCCTGATAATAAAATCCTAGCCAGTGGCAGCTTAGATAAAAATATCAAACTGTGGAACTTAGCAACCGGAAAACTGATCCGCACCTTAGAGGGACATTCTCAGGCAGTTGCCAGCGTCGCCTTCAGTCCCGATGGCAAAACCCTGGCTAGCGGCAGTTGGGACAAGACAATTAAACTGTGGAATCTAGCCACAGGAAAAGTAACTCGCACCTTAGAAGGACATACAGATTTAGTTCTCTCTGTTGCCTTCAGTCCTGATGGGACAACCCTCGCCAGCGGTAGTAAAGACCAGACAATTAAACTATGGGATTTAGCCACAGGAGAAACAATTCGTACCTTCAAAGGGCATTCTGATAAAATTAACTCCGTCGCCTTCAACAAAACCGCAAACGACATCACCCTTGTCAGCGGCAGTACCGACAACACTATCAAAATCTGGAATCCTGCCACCGGAAAAGAAATTCGCACTTTAAAACAAGATTCCGGCTATATTTACTCTGTAGCCATCAGCCCAGATGGAAAGACAATTGCCAGTGGCGGTAGCGCTGATAATCTTATCAAGATTTGGCGGACATTTGAATAATTCGTAACTCATATCATGTCCGGCTAATCACTTATCATAAAAATTTCTCCCTTGTCCCCCTTCGGGTGACGCTCGCAAGCTCGCTAACGCAGTCGCCTGCGGAGGGAAACCCTCCTTTACTCGCTGTCTCACCGCGTCTCCCTATCTCCGCGTCAGCCCAATCATAAGTCTTTAAACGGACATGATATCACCTGCCTATTCCCTCTTAATATTACTATTTCACAACAAACCCAAGAGGAACTCTGGTAAGAATGGGATTTCTCTTATAGACTAAATCTTGCTAATAATTCTTCACGAGATAATTGTAAACACAAAGGCGTAAATTCTTCTGGAGATAAAAGTAATAAACTATCAACAACTCTCGACAGCTCTTCATCCATAGAAGCAAACCTGTATCTCAACAAATTTTCTATAACTTGCCGACGTTCCTGCTGTACTCCTTGCTGTACTCCTTCTTGGACAGCTTGCGCTCTGGCTTCTTGATAAGCTTGAGTTAAATTCATAATTAGCTCTTGATCCTCTTGAGTTAATTCGAGCTTGCTCATAACGCTGATTCGCCATCTATAAACTATTTCTAGAACATTACGCCGCACTAGGTTCTCTGGTGGTAGGGCAACTAATTCTTTAACTGCTTGCTGTTGCACACTTCCCCTACCCAAAAGCCGAAACCATAGTGTTTCTTGTGTCACAGGTAATTCGTTAATGGCGATGATTGCTGTTCGCAAACTTTCAGGCAGAAAATATACTCCAGATAGCCAGTTTTCTAATCTTAGTTTAGCGCCAAAACTTTCTAGCAATCCTGGGGACGCTGACGGTGATAAAATCCACAACCGCGCCAAATCATCCTCTAGTAAAGTTGTATTTTCTCGCTTAGCTTGGCGTTGGCTATCAGCAATCACTTCTAAAAGCTTCAATAGGCAATTGCGTACTTCTGTTTTGCTGGGTTGATTGCGAAATGGTTCGAGTAAAGCTGTATTCAGTAAAGCTATTGTTCCTAATAGTCCGAGATTTTGGGCTTGATTTAGAGATGTGGGTGCTGGTGAAAACAAAATATCGACTTGTCGAGCCTCATCAATCACTTCTTTGTTGGCTTCTACTTTACCCAAGGGTGATAGTAGTTCTTCTAAAAATTGCTTGGCGAACTGATCGTGAGGTTTGCGGGTCATGTTTGCTGACAAGTATAAAAATGTACTTAATATTTATCTATCAGAAAAGCGATCGCCTGATTCAGTTCTTGTGCAAAGTCGTGTCATAGGTATAACCCAACTGCCGAAAATCTAGAACATCAGCAGGTGTGACGACATCATCCGCCGCCAACTTAGGCAATAAAGACAATATCCCTTGAGGGATAAAATTGTTTTGTCTAGAAACATTACCATCCCAAGGCCACATTGGGTCATTGAGATTGTTTCCTAAAGGCACTCTAGGCGCTTGATTTTTAGGGTAAAAATTAGCACCTGTATGCCCGTCATCTTGCCATTCAGCCCACAGACGATCTACGTTAGAGTGATTCAACCAGAAAATCGGATCATAGGGAGAACTGAGAATGCTATTCATAGTGCCCAAAATCTGAATTTGATGATCTCGAAATGGCAAAATATTTAGATACTTCACCTTAGCACCACCAATAATTCCATGAGCATAGTTGTGAAGTGTCCAATCAGGAACCAAATTACCTGACTTATCAATAGAAGTATCACCTTCTAAAAGAGCGCGGAAAATTTCGTAATTATCAACTTTTTTGAGTGCCGCAATTTTTTCTTGAGGTATGGGATAGCGATCAAATGGCGGTATCTTCACAAAGCGTAATAAGTGAGTTCCTAAAGATGATTGATGAATAGGTTCAATATGGAGATTTTCATTGAGTACCCAGTTGGCCATCGCACCTGTTTGCACAAAACCACCTTCAAAATTCCCCACTCCTGGAATTTTAACGATTATTCCCTGACCTTTTGACCCTAAAAAATCCTCTCGCAAAATTACATCTAAAGCTTTGGCATCAGTCCAATCCCAATAAGGGACTGTAACACTAGGGTCAATAGTTTGCAATGCTTGCTCTAGTCGCAGTAAATATTCACGATGCCAAGGCAGAAATGCAGGCATAGCATGAGCGATGTTGATTTTCGCACTCATGAACTCCATCAACCCCACATGCAAACTGACAAACTCATCGTAAATACTAATAGAACTACCTTTTCGATACGTGTTTTTGAGAGTATTTAACGCATGAACAAATGCTGCTTTCTCCTTTGATGTCAGGTTAACCGCGTTCTTGCGAACACGTAGATTAGTATATAAACTAACTTCTGGATAAACCCTCACACTTACAGGTGTATCAAGACTAGGAAGTTGATACCGTTCTTCAACATGAGCATACGCCACTTGTAGACCCAAACTACAAGCTAGTATCACCCCAAAAATCAAAATTAATAACCTTTTGAAAGCAGAACTCAAATTACTTCTAGATTAAGACTTTACAAAACGTGATACGTCAAGCCCCCGTTTAGAAAACGGGGAATATTAAGTGCATTAGCTATAGGGTGCGTTGCCGCAAAGCACCCTACAGCTAATAAGATCAAGATGGTGCGTTAACAAAGTAACGCACCTTACAAAAACGTAGCTGAATCGACCCTAAAATCTATCGCAACATTTTAGCTGTGTCAGTCCACCACACTGTCTAAGCGGTGAAGTAGTCGAAAGAAAGAGTGTAGTTAGTGGGGTCGCCATTAACTTGATAAGCTTGCAGAAAATAGCTACCCGCAGTATCCACCTGAACAGTATCAGTTTTAGTACCAAGAAATGTAGAACTGACCAGTACATCTTTAGCATCGATGATGCCATTTTTGTTGCCGTCTGCAATCAGTCGAATATCAACATTACCATCTACTGGTTTTAAACTAATTTTGGCACTTTCCGATTTGTCAAGAGAGAAGGCGAAGATATCAGAAGCATCGTTGTTACTGATGTTGGCATTAACGACAAAGCTGCTTGATAAATTTCCTAATGGAATTTCGTTCAGTAAAAGATTGCTGGGATTAGCAGTTGATAAAGATAGTTTGTAAGAAACATCACCTAAACTATCGTCTCCACGACTAACTTCTGCAAAGTAAGTACCTGCAACTAATTCAGAAACGTTAATCGAGTCATCGACATTGGTTCTGCGAACGGCGGTTGAAATAAATACATCATCTGATGTCGGTTCAAAGGAACCGTCGCCGTCGTCACGGAAAAGTCTGAGATTGGCATCATCACCATCGCTGATGTTGGTCAAAGCTAGGTTGATATTACCAGTACTCTTGGTATTGAACACATAGATGTCACTAGGTTCTGCTTCACTAAGAGTATTATTTTTGGCAACAGGTGTAGCATTTAAGTTGCCAAGATTGATAGAATCCGTTTTTTCTCCTATAGTCGGTACAGCACCGGGTTTAGTGAAGTAGTCGAACTCCAGGTTATATTTAACGGCATCAGCATCAGTTTGATAAACCTGGAGCAGGTATTTACCGGGATCGTTGACTTGGATAGTATCTTTCTGCGTACCCAGTTTCTTGGAACTATCAACAACTTCTCCTGCATCAACTATGTCATTGCCGTTACTGTCTGCAATCAATCGGATGTCAGCATTACCGCCTCCTGGTTTCAAGCTAATATTGGTACCTTCAAACTTATCTAGAGAGAAGGCATAAACATCGGCTGTGTCGCTGTTACCGACATTACCAATAAAAGTTTGGCTAGACGATAAGCTTCCGACTTGGAACTCGATTGGTAAAAGGTTGCTGGGATCAGTGTTCGATAAGGATAGGCTGTAAGACGCATCGCCGACACTGCCTAAATCAAAACGACCAACTTCTAAGAAATAAGTACCTTTCGGTTGTTCAGCAACATTAATAGAGTCGTCTTGATTGCTGGGACGAGGGCCACTAGCGATGTAGATATCACCTGATGTTGGTTCAAAGATACCGTCGCCGTCGTCTCTAAACAGTTGCACATCAATATCATCACCAGCACTGATGTTAGTCAAGGCGATATTGATATTACTGGCGGTTGTATTGTTAAATACGAAAACATCGCTGGGGCTTGCTCCTGTCAAAGTTCCACTACGAACTATGGGTGTTTTGTCTAAATTACCTATGGCGAGGGGAGATTTAACGAAACTGAACTGGTTTGCATCACTCAGGCTCACTTTCGGTAGAGATATTCCTTGTAAAATACCAATCAGTTCTTTGGTGACGGAATCGTTGAAGAATATTGCTGTGCCAGATGGTAGTCCGATGGGAGATGAACCTAAGAAATAATCACTGGATGAGCCGGATAGTTGGATTTTATCTACTCCACGATTAAAGCTGTTATTAACTAATCCAAAGTCTTTAATGAGAGCATAATCTTTGGTTCCCTGAGATTTACCATTGCCGTCGTTGTAATAAACGACGTTGGCGTTGTCTATCACATCTCCCAAGACAAATACGTCATCGTTTTGACCACCTGTTAAGCTATCAATCTCACCTTGACCATAATTGAGGTTTGGCAGAAAAGGATCAACACCAATCAAGCGATCGCTTCCTATTCCACCAGCTAAAGAGTCATTGCCACCACCACCAATGACTACATCTGCCCCATTATTACCTTTAACAACGTCATCTCCAATACCACCAAAGACTATATCATCCCCATTTCCACCTTCGAGCGAGTCGTTACCGATATCGCCATTGAGTTGGTCTTTGCCTTCTCCACCACTAAGTTGATCGTCTCCATCTCCAGCAAACAATCGATCATCCCCTTTGCCACCTTTGAGAATGTCGTTGCCAAATCCCCCACTAGTTAAGTCTCCAATGAGAGTGTCATTTCCATCATCACCAAATAGTTGATCATCACCATCTTCGCCAGTAATGGTGTCATTATCAGAGCCTCCATAAAGAGAGTCATTTCCCGTACCACCGATGAGTATGTCAACTCCTGCGTCTCCATAAACTAGGTCATCACCAGACCCAGCAATGATCCCGTCGTCACCATCACCACCACGAACTGTATCGTTGCCACCTAGAGCCACGATCGTATCGTTGCCGCCTAATCCCAAAATTTCATCTGCATCATTAGTTCCAAGCAGGGCGTCGTTGTTAGATGTGCCGGTTATGGTTCTTACCATGTCTTTTTTCCTGTTTGATTGTGGGCTATATACAAACTCTTTCGGTATTGCATATTTGCGGGATGATCTAATTGGTTTTGTGGGATGGGCGTCTCGCCCGTCCCTTGTATTTTCAGGCGGGCTTTCCGGCCCACCCCACAAGAATCATCCCTAAATTCAGCAATACCACTCTTTTGAGAAGCTAAAGGTCGTTCGCTTCTCAATTGTCAAATTTTGACTTGAATGCAGACACGTATTTTGCTATTGCAAGTATCCACCAAGCGAGTGCTGAAGCTCTAAAGAGCCAGTCGCATAGCGAAATCTTCGTTGTTTCTGCTCTCTCCTAGAAGGCTACGGTGTATACACAAGTCTTAGAACTTTCTACAGGCGCTGCATAGTTGTGGGATGGCTCGGAAAACCCGTTCCTCATATTTTCAGGCGGGCTTTCCGGCCCACCCCACAAGAATCATCCCTTGATTCAGCAACCCCCTTCTACAAAACCAACTAGTTATAGAAATGTGCGTACAACGTGGCCTCGGAGGAAAGAGAAGTTGGATGGCTAAATGGTCTTTAATACAGACCCTGTGGTACTTTCCTATCGGGTTATAGGATGGAGGCAAAGAGTGCGCGAAACTATTAAACAACAATCACAAAGCTTAAAGATATCAGCATTTTGAATTCCGCGAATGTTTGAGTTTGGAATCTCCAATAAATTAATTACACAGAGAAGGACATAATTTATCTGCACAGATAAAAAACTTCAATCCGAAATTTTTTCGCATATCTGTACACTACTCACGGAAACATCGGTTCTTCTACTGATAGTAGAGAAGCATAAATCAAGAACTATTTGGACATTAATTGTGAAACTTTAAACGCAAAACAGCAAAACAATGAAAACACTATTAGCCAACGAAGACAATGTGTAACAATCTGTTGTTAACAATTGCCATGTAATCGATTTTCCAGAAATTGTTTCAGTCTAAACTTGAACCTACAGCATATAAGGCAAGATCCTAAATATAGCTGCATTTACTTAAGATTTGTTACGAAGCAAACTAGAGCATTGATGAAACCCAATCAAGGGATTTTGAATAACCATAACCTAGATATGACGGGGGTTTTGGCTACTTTGTTCTTAATAGTTGGGGAGTCTTTTAATTCAACTCTTTGGCTATATAGTTGAGCAATTTAGCTGTGCTTTAATTTTCTATTTCAGCATAACCCTTTTTTGGAACTTTTATGTCATTTTTTGGTTTTTTGGTTTGACATCCTAAATTAAGCTTCCAAAATATCTTAACTGAAAATTTGTGCAAAAGATAGAACTTGTACAAGAGATTTTAACTTGCGATCGCTCTGCTCCTTAAAGTTACGGCACTCATGTGTTCGTAGATTTCGCTAAATTCTTCATTCACCCAGGACAGATAAGCGATCGCTGCCTGTTTACTATAATTAGGTACTAAGAAATCTTCAATTGCATAATCTCCCAAATAGCGATTGTGTTCTAGCAAACAAATAAGTTCAGGCCAATTTACCATTCCCACTGTGACAGCTGCCCATTCCCAAGACCAGCCTTGTTCGCCAGCAAACCAAGACATATTTTTCACATGCACATTATCAATATGAGAACGAATTAACTTCAATCCAAATTCCCAATCTTCTTTACCTTCGACCATCATATTGGCGGGGTCAAAAGTAATCCCGATGCATTTGGGGTCAAGTCCGTAGGTTAACATGTAGGCGCTGCTAAAACTACTCATCACCGTCCCCCAATGTAGTTCCAGTAATATCTTGACTCCTGCTTTTTCAGCTTTGTACTCCAATTTATGTAGTGTCTTTTTTAAAGTCTCCATCAACTCCATTGGTTCGCGGTCTGCTTCAAACGAAGGAATGATTTCCTTGACATTGGCCTGACGCGCTACGGATGCACAACAGCTCTTGGGTAGAACTAATCTGGCTTTTGGTATACCCATTCTCTGACAGCATTCGAGTAACTGGTCTACAGATTTTTCATCCTCCACAGGGATATAGGTGTTGAGGACTGGTACTGATAGACCTGATCGTTCTATTTTCCGCCGGATAAAAGCACCTGCACCACTCAGCTCTTGCAAGCTTTTGTGGTAATTGTCGCTGACTCGCAACTCAATTCCTTGATAACCGGATACAGAAGCGATATCAATGACATCCTCGAAGGAAAATTTGGGTAAAACAGCTGTACATAAGTTGAGATTTAAAGACATAGGGAACCTCTTGTGTTGAAAATGATTGCTGACAGGTATAAGGATGATAATTTAGCTGAGAAATCTTGCTAAATCGACCTCGATAAATTCGGCTCGCTGAAATTTGTCGCGTAGATGATAAGGTACTGTGCAATCGAAAATTGTCTTGCAGGAGATGCCTTCGGCGGTAATTGAGGGACTGAATTCTGGTGATTGTGATGGATCTAGGGGGTGACAGCGGACGCCAGGAATGAAGATAGTACTCACATCTCCTTGGTAGCGGGTGGTCATTGCCCACAGGACATCGTTAGTGTCAAAGATGTTGACATCTTCGTCTACTAAGATGATGTGTTTGAGTTCTGAGAAGGCAGCAAAGGCGGTTAATGCTGCTTGCCTTTGACGACCTTCATCTCGAATCGAAGATTTGCGAAATTGGAGGATGGCAAGATATTTGCCACCACCAGCCGAATGAGCATAGACGTTGAGTAGCCGTCCTGGCATACTGTTTTCTACCAATCGGAAGATGCTAGCTTCGGTAGGAATCCCAGCTAAATTGGTATGTTCTTCTCCAGGCCCGATGATGGTTTGCAAAATCGGCTTGTGTCGGTGGGTGACGGCTTTGACTCGAATGATTGGGAGGGCGGCTTGGGCTTTGCCTAAATAGCCAGGGAATTCTGGCATGGCATAGCCAGTGTTGGTATGGATGTCTTCGCGTATGCGTTCTTGAGGAAGTATTTCTCCTTCGATCACAATTTCGGCATGAGCGATCGCTTTGGCTGCAACACTAACGCAATCGACTAGTTCTATAGGGCGTTGGCGTAATCCTCCAGCAATGGTGAGTTCGTCAAAACCCAAGGGAGTTGTCGGTGGCTCGAAGCAAGCCGCAAGGTAAACGGCAGGATCTAAGCCCATGCTGATTGAAATCGGTAATGGCTTACCCAAGCGTTCGGCTTTGATCCGAAATTGATCGATGTGCCGTCCTGGTACAAAGTAAACGCTGAGTAAGTCCGGCCCTTGGACGCATAGCCGATGAATGGTAACGTCTGCCTCCTTTGTTTCTGGATCTTCTGCCCGCAATAAACCCAGATTAAAATACGGGCCGGCATCCTGGAGGGTATTGGTTGGAGCTGGAATTAATTTACGCAGATCTAGATCTGGCGAGTGATGGATTACTTGTTGACAAGGTGCTTGGGATTGAGGAATTACTACTGGGGCGATCGCCTGATTCAGAGCTCTCAGCAGTTCAAACGGTAAACGCTCAACCGAACTATTTAATAGTAGTGCAGTTCTCTCTCGGCTGGCTAGCACCCCGGTAACTACCTGCATATCGTAACCTTTGACGTTTTCAAATAACATCGCGGGCCCAATACGGGTTGGTGGTGCCACTGGGATTCCAGCCCCGATGAGCTTGTACACACCCGCTAGTTCTGCATGGGGATCTACTGGTTCCCTCGTGGTTAGGAGTTGATTAGGTATCGTAGAGAGATAACTTAAGGCTGAACGCAAATCTACAATATCTTTTGCTAATGTGCAGCGTGTTTGCAGATCGAGCATATTTGTATCTCCATTTTAGTGCTGATAGTCTAAATGCAAACTAATTAAGCAAAAAAAATCGTTTTTAAATTAGTTTAAACTTAGACTTTCAACATATAAGCATACAAGACATAACTTCAAAACCAAGGTATTTTAGGCCACAAAAAATCAAAAATCTGAAAAAATTATTAATTTTTTGTGGCTTTAGCTTAGATCTAGCCGATATCTTAAGCTCACGACATCTATCTTGAGATAGATAACGAATGAGTGTTATTTTTCTCTTGATTATGATAACCATCAGCATATCAGAACAAAGGATATTTAGCTGAAAAGTTTGAATTAGAACTAATTGCGTTAGGATATAGAACAACTATCAATCTTGATTCGATACAGCAACGTGAAATCAGAAAAGTCTGCAAACGAGCCAAAATCCCAAACGGCAGCAAAAGAATCTTTCATACCAACGATGAGAGAGCTAGTTCGAGCCTACCAAGGCTTGACAAGCTACTCTAATGAACACATCCGCAACCAAGGACTAACCCCATCCCAGTTTGAAATTCTCAGTACTTTAGGCAATACACAAGGTCAGGGTATGCCGTTTAATAAACTTGTAGAAGAAACTGCGATCGCCAAAGCAACGCTGACAGGAGTCATTGATCGCTTAGAGCAAAAAGGTTTAGTCAGGCGCGAAGTACCAGTTGACGACCGACGTAGTTTTATCGCTGTACTCACTCCAGAAGGTGAGCGGGTCTTTAACCAAACTTTTCCCGCTCACATCTACCATCTCCAACAGCGCTTTAAAAAGCTCAATAGGCAAGAGTTAGAGCAGATTCGAGCTGCTTTGAAAAAACTACGGGAGCTGTTCTAAAAAATATTTTTACTCAAACTGTTTACATTCAAACAGTTCTTGTGGTAAGTTTTTAGTGTACTGGTTAAAACAAACAAAAAGCCAACATTCAAGTAACATCATGAGCTTTTTCGCAGATAAATAAAATTTGTTTGTTTCAGTACAGTTTGCTCAAGTACTAAAGCGTGTATGGTGGGATATAGCTCATCATCAAGTCAACTATGACCAAGCAAGCGAAAGGAACAACTCAGACTGCAACACAAACCGCAGCGTCAGAAGAATTCATGCCCATTATGCGCGAACTGGCTAGAGCTTATCAAGCTTTTACCAATTACTCTGATGCTCATGTGCGGACATTAGGTTTGACGCCTGCCCAGTTCGACATTATTAGTACCTTGGGTAACACTTCAGGTATGAGCATGAATAAGCTGGCAGAGAAAACGTTAATTACCAAAGGTACCCTCACTGGAATTATTGATCGTTTGGAACAAAAGGGTCTAGTGCGGCGAGAAGTGCCTTCTGATAATCGACGTAGTTTCACCGTCATTCTCACCCCAGCTGGAGAGTGGGCCTTTGAGCAATTTTTTCCAGCCCATATTGCCTATCTCAAAGAGCGGTTTGTGCGGTTAGACTCGCAGGAACTAGAGCAAATTCAATTAGCATTGAAGAAGCTCAGAGAAGTTTTTTAGCTTCATTTTCTTGAATCCCAGTGTAAATTTCATCGCCGCGCCACAAGTCTTGAGTGGCGCACTGATGGGAATAGCAGCACCATCTAAGTTTTAGATTACAAGCTTGCACCCAAACTAAGTTGTGATGTGTTCAACCACATCGCATTCGCGCATCATCTGTTCTGAATTTCAATAACTTTGGGAGTAGCAGCAATTCATATCTCGTAGCCGTTTTCAATTAAGTGAAGTTTGCGAAAGCGCTAGGGATGAGCAAGGGAGGTAGCACTTCGACTACGCTCAGTGACCGGGGAGGCAGGGGGACAAATAACAAATATCTATTCCCCATTCCCAATTCCCTAATTCCACTTCACTCAACTGAGAACCGCTATCGGGTTGATTCGGGTGGTTCTTAATTAAATCTTGACTCTGCTTTTACTTATCTTGCTAGACCATCATTTGTGTTTACAGCACAAACAGATTGTCGTGCTTGATTTTATCAAAGCTAGCTGAAGTCTACAGAATTTTTACAACCTATTTAACTTGGAGCTACTAACATGACTGTATCACTTGTCAGACCATATCAAAAGCTTGAGCGAAAGGTAGATAATCACTACACACTAGAGCAACAAAGCTTAGTACCTCTGGCTCTTTTACAACAAATGTCGGAGGATTTTGAAAAAATTCGCGTTTTTGATCAATCTACGATCAATTTGCAGCAAGGGTTTAGTCAGATATATCGCAAGTTGATTCCACGCTGGCACTTTGCCATGCTCAATGATGTTGAACGCAACGAAGCGTTTGAGACTGCGATTAAACTTGCAATGTATCCAGGTTGCACAGTCTTAGATGTGGGAGCAGGTTCTGGATTATTGGCGATGATGGCTGCTCGTCATGGAGCTGGTTCTGTGACATCATGCGAAATGCTCCAACCGATCGCACATTTGGCTAAAAAGATTGTCGCTCTCAACGGGTTTGAAGATCAAATCAAAATTATCGCCAAAAAGTCAGATGATTTGATAGTTGGTGTGGATTTAGCTAAACGAGCAGAGATTTTAATCACTGAAACTGTAGATTGCGGGCTTCTTGGCGAAGGCATAATCCCTATTATTCGTCATGCTCGACAATCACTACTGGTTCCAGATGCCAGAATTGTTCCTGCGAAAGCAGTCGTGAAGTTTAGCTTGTTAGAAAGTAGCGAAATACATCATCTTAACTTCGCATCTGACGCTGTTAACTTTGATGTTTCCATGTTCAATTCCTTCTCTACAGTTGGGTATTTTCCAGTCCGACTATGGATTTGGCCGCATCAGTTGCTCAGTCAACCCAAAACTGCATTTGAATTTGATTTCCAAGTTGATTCATTAAATCCACGTCAGGAAGAAATATGTGTCAGAGCCGAACAAAGCGGAACTGTTCACGGTGTAGTTTTTTGGTTTGAGTTGGATTTAGGTAATGGAGTGATCTTGAATAATGCTGTAGATAATCCCAAATCTCATTGGATGCAAGCAGTGCAATGCTTTGAAAGACCTATTAATGTTCAGCAAGGTGATTTGTTGGAATTAATGGTTAGACAAAGTGATACCAATATTGATTTCCAAGTTGTCTAAGCGCTTTTTTGTAAAAATTGTCATTTGTAGTTTTTAAACACTCATGACTAATGACAACCATCAGTGAATATGCAACTTAAATGCATAACATCTGAGCGCATTTGCCCAGTTAACAAACTAGTTAGTTACTTCAATTTAGGTAAGGTACATCATGAAAACAGCAACTGCAATCTCTCAAGAAACCTCCACTGGGTTAAACATTTTCGATTACGAATACTTCAAATCGTGCTTAATTGAATACGGCAAATGTAACCTCTTTAAAGATACAGAGGAATGGGTGTTAGATGATAACCCTTACCGCCGAACCCTACGCCCTCATATTTTCCATCATTTGGATTTTTCTCAACCTTTAAATCGTCAAAATTTGCTCACCTACAACAGTTTGACTGCTAACCGCACCTTGTTGACTGTGTATGAAAGCAATTTTGTGTTTCTACCAAAACATGATTTTTCTGAGAAACGCAAAGATTTTGAAAAGTTCTATGACTCCCGATTGCAAACACTAGGGTCTATAATTCAACCTTGGTTAGAGCAATACATTTTCTCATTCCTCGATACCGAGGTGACAGTAACAGGTAATTGGACTGCTACCGCTGTAGAAGAGTATTTCAATGAATACATTGAAACAGTCAAGAACACAGAAAGTAGTTTGGTGATGGAAACTATTGAAAACTCAATAGATCCTGTCCATGCGGCTAAAACATTTTTGATTCAATTAGCTGGTGATTTCTTAGTTGAATCCTCAGCAATGTCTAGGAATATTTTAGGTTCCTTTGGCTCTTTGCAATCTGAGTTATTTAAACTTGTGATTGATGAATACGGTTATGGTGTTCATCAAACCAAACATAGCAGATTGTTTGAAGAGACTTTAGAAAGTGTGGGATTAGAATCAACACCACATACTTACTGGCAGTTTTATCTCACATCTTCATTGATGTTAAATAACTACTTCAATTATATCTGCGCTGACCACTCTAAGTTTTTCCGTTACTTGGGAGCAATTTTTTACGCAGAGACGAGCTTTATTAAGTCCTGCGAACTAATGGCTAAAACACTGAAGAAAGTTTTTGGCTCGACCATTAATAATCGCTACTTCCTCGAACACGTTCATATCGACCATCATCACAGTCGCATGGTGTTGGATAAGATGATTAAACCTGCGATCGCTAAATATGGAGAGAAAATCATTCCTGAAATCGTGCGCGGTTTTGAAGAAGCTAAGCTAATCACCGAAATTGCCGATCAAGATTTCATCGACCAAGTGCATTGGGCTGACGAAGGAGCCAAGTACAAAGCCTTAGCACAACCCGTCTACGCCAAAATTCAGGATGGTAGCATCAATCCCAAGATGCAACAGTTTATCGAACCCCGTGGAGAGTTGTCAGTCACTCACGTCCATGACGGTGACGAGCTTTGTTACATTGAGTCTGGCGTGCTACATTTTGTAACTGGCAATAATCGCTACACAGTCCTCAATGCTGGTGAAGGTACAGTTATTCAACGCAATCGTTTACACGGTGCAATCATTGATTCCGAAGAATGCGTGTATAACATCTATTCAATTGGAGACTACAAAAAATGCCTATCATAAAATTTGATCCGCGACAATCAAATTTTTTGATTCATGGCGATCGCCGCTATTTTCTCACAACGATTGACGGTAGTGCATTCTTAGTGGTAGATAAATGTCCTCACAGAGGGGGGCCATTACATCTAGGCTACTTAAATTGTCGAAAGAATGCGATCGTTTGTCCCTGGCACGACTCCAGTGTTTCAATTCATCGCCTACAGCAACTCGCTATACCCTTAATTTGGCGTCACGATGTTGTAGTCGCCATTCTACCAGGGTCAGAGACAACACCCGTCATATTCAAACATCGCAACCTTCTGGCTACTCCAGAGATTTCAACTCAGGATACGCTCAAAGTTGTTTAATTTGCTTAATTTTGGGGAATGGGGAATTGGGAATTGGTGTTTGTTTTTTCTCCCTCATTCCTAGCCCCTAACCCCTAGTCCCTTCTACTATCTTTTGGAGGCATTCATTGTGCAAAAATTTAATTTCTGCAAATCTTTACTAACTTTTTCTCTAGTAGGATTTTTGGGAACTTTAACAGTTGTCAATACTCTTAATCACAAATCATCAGCAACTATTCCCACATCTGATGTCAAAAGTGTTACTAAAAAGCAATTACCTGCAACAGAAATCCCTACTCTTTATGTAGAGAGTGATGGGCAGAAATTTGCATATCGCACAATTGGTAATGGTCGCCCACTCCTACTGATTCAAAGACTCAGAGGAAATATGGATGACTGGGATCCTCTGTTTATAGAACGTTTAGCACAAAAACATCGTGTAATTATCTTCAACAATAGTGGTATTAGTTCGTCTACTGGAAAAGTTGCAACTACAATCACGCAAATGGCAGATGATACACAACGTTTCGTCAAAGCTTTAGGATATGAACAAGTAGACGTGCTTGGTTGGTCACTAGGCGGAATGGTGGCTCAGGCGATGACGGTTAAATATCCAAAACTTGTACGTCGTGTTGTGTTGGTTGCATCTACACCACCAGGAAATCCAGAATTTGTAGCTGTATCTAAGAAATTTAAAGATGTAGCTGTCAAACAAAAGTATACGAATGAAGACCATTTAGAGATGTTTTTTGCAAACTCTAAAACCAGTAGAAATCTAGGTTTAGCATCTTTGCAAAGAATCAAACAGAGAACAACAAATCTTGACCCAGATGTTAAGACAAAAGCTTGGCAAACACAGTTCGGTGCTGCTGTCGGTTGGTTCGAGAACAAAGAAAACTATTTCGATAAATTAAAGCTCGTTCAACAGCCTGTTTTGATTGCAACAGGTAAGGATGATATTGCTCTACCAATTCAAAATTCTTATGTGCTGGAACGGGAAATACCTAATGCTAAATTAATTATTTACCCAGACTCTGCACATGGTTTTCATCATCAGTTTCCTGTAGAGTTTGGAGATGCTGTAAATGCTTTTCTGGGACAGGAGTAGACTGACGTAATAATTCTCTAAAACTCTGATTACTCTGCGTTCTTGGCACGGCAGTCGCTACAAGTCCGCCCAACGCACTGCCTTGTCTTGGCGGTTTGAAGATAACGAACCGCCAAGAGAACAGATGTACAGAGAATTTCACAAATGATTTGGAATTAGTGTATGAAAATATTGAATCGCCTTTGGTGGGCAGGATTTTGTCTTTGTCTGCGTTGTCGTCCTCGCGAGATTCTGACTCAAGGTAAGGGTATGCCGAGAATACAACAAAATCAAACAGGAGGAATAAATGGCTAGGCTAGCGAAAACATTAACAGTTGGACAGGCGATCGCTCTAGCTATTACTACTATTGTTGGTAGTGGTTTATTAGTTCTGCCTGGCTTGGCTTATCAACAAGTGGGTGGTGCTGCGGTGTATGCTTGGCTACTCAATGCCTTGTTGGTTGTGCCATTACTGGTGACTTTTGCACATCTAGGAGCAAATTTCCCCACGGCTGGGGGTGTTGCTGGGTTTGTGCAAGCCGCTTTCTCTCGACCGGTGGCGGCGGCGACTGAGGCTTTGCTGTTGGGGACTTTCTTGATGGGTGGCCCGGCGATCGCGATTACGGGTGGTAACTATTTTGCTGCCGCAGTTGGCGGAGGACGAGTTGTGACTTTGTTGGCTTCGCTGGCAATCATTGCCTTTGCAGGGGTGGTGAATTACCAAGGTGTGAAAGTCTCAGGTCGCATCCAGCAGTTTTTAGCTTTCTCTCTGGTTGGATTGCTGGGTGTGGCAGCGATCGCAACTTTATTATTGGGGAATAAAAATGCAGGCACAGGTATAGTCCCTTTATCAGAGTTGAATACTGCATTTTCGGTTTTGGATACTATTTTCTTTGCCTTCACTGGCTTTGAGATGCTGTCATTCACCGCTGAAGAATACCGCAATCCCAAGCGGGATTTTCCCATCGCTGTGGGTGTGAGTTTCATTATTGTGGTGGCGCTCTATATTATTATTGCTTTGGCTGTCCAGTTGACCTTATCGCCTAATGACGCGAGTCTGGCAACCGCGCCCATCGTCTCAATGCTCACTTCTATATTTGGTAAAGCCAGTGGTCAATTAGTTGCCATGATCGGGGTGGTAATCATTACCACAAATTTAATTGGGGGAAGTTGGGCTGCATCTCGTTTAGTATTTGCCTCTGCCCGTGAAGGACTTCTACCACAGCGACTTAGTAAAATTGAAACGCGCTCTCAAATACCCCGTGTTGCAGTTACTTTAACAATGGTAACTTTTGCGATCGCTACGGGATTAAATTTTTTGGGAATACTGCCTTTGAGCCTACTGTTTGGGTTAGCTGGTCAAGGCTTTTTCGCAGTCAACGCCCTCAGCGTCATTGCCTATCTGAAATTAACTCATAAATGGTGGCAAAGGTTGCTTGGTTGCTTCACCTTAGTTTTAGTCGTTGCAGTCATGGGTACCTTTGGCGGGGGTTTGGTGTTCGTACTTGGCTTGATGGTCTTGGGTTTTATAGGCAACAAAGCACGTCAGAAATCGACAAGAGGTATTATTGGTGCAACATCAAAATAGCTCTACATATGCTGATTCTGGATTAGAAAATCAGTTAATTGAGGCTCGAAAAAGTGGTTTGTTATTTATCGAGCAAATAAGATCACGTCAGCTAATTCAAGCCGGATTTCAAACTGAGTTAGTGCAAAGGGCAATTTACGAATTGGCTGCCCAAATACTTTATCCCCCAGGACAAAAACCACGATTTTGGCACAGACAAATTTTGCGTGCGGGTGCAGACACTATTTACCCTTACTGTGTCAAAACTAGGAACAATTTAATTCAGCCGGGGGATATTGTTTTTGTTGACTTGGGGCCTGTTTTAAGCATAGGCACAGAGGTGGATCTTGGACGTAGCCTTATAGTGCCAGAACCAAATATTGATCCGGAAAAATTGAGGATTTGTGATGACTGTGAGCGTCTATTTGTCAAGGGTAAAACCTACTATCTCCAAAATCAGCACATGACTGGTAGGCAACTGTATGAACACATGCAGTATCTAGCAGAAGAATATGGTTGGAAGTTAAGTTCACAAAGGCACTCAGGTCATTTAATCGGGATTTTTCCCCATGAACAAATCCTTGGAGATACTGAGTTTGACTATATCTGTCCTGAAAACACAAAACCAATGAGCGCTCTTGATAGATTTGGTCATCAACGCTATTGGATACTTGAGGTACACTTGATTCATCCTCAAAATCTCTTTGGAGCTTTTTACGAAGATTTGCTCATTGACACTCCCCACGCCTAAAGGCGGGGGATTCCAGCGTCACTGACGCTCCTTGCTTTTACTGAACTTGCGTCCAACAAAAGTAGAGGGAACATCTCGACTGGCGTTACTTTGGGGATGCCCTCCCCTAGCGTTTACACGACTTAAGATTACTTTGGCTGCATTCACATCACGTTGTTCGATGTGCCCGCAATGTGAACAAGAATGAGTTCTAGTGCTAAGTGATTTGTAGACTCTAGCACCACAACGACTACATTCTTGGCTAGTGAAATGTGAAGGGAGAGCAATTATTTCTCTTCCAAACTTTTCTCCAAAGTATTCGAGCCACTGACGGAAGTTGTACCAAGAAGCATCAGAAATACTCTTAGCAAGTTTGTGGTTTCTCACCAAGCCGGAAATATTTAAATCTTCCAAGACGACCTTAGCGTTAGCTAGGCATAAGTTACGCGCTATTCTTTTAGCGTGTTCGTTCCTTTGTCGAGTTACTTTTAAATGTTTCCGAGCATAAACACCACGCGCTTTTCTTCTGCCAGACGCCCCCTTTTTCTTTTTGTAAATCTTGCGTTGTACCCGTTTGATATCTTTCTCGGATTTCCTGAGATATCGCGGGTTTTCTTCATGGTTGCCATTGCTATCAGAGTAGAAGTATTCCAAGCCCACATCAATACCAATCTCAGATGTAGTTATTGGTGCATCTTGTTGGCTATCAACCTTCACGCAGAACTGAACGTAATAACCATCGGCACGCCGCACAATCCGAACTCGTTTAATTAGTTCAACAGGGTATTGATGGACATCCCATTTACCCAATAGTTTAAGTTCACCAATACCTTTTTTATCGGTAAAAGTAATACGACGTTTTAATGAGTGCAGCTTCCAAGATTGCTACTTATACTCAACTGAACGACTATTTTTTTTGAACCTGGGGTAGCCTTTCTTCCCCGGTTTTTTAGCTTTGCAGTTGCTAAAAAATCTGTTGATAGCACGTTCTACATTTTCTACTGCTGCTTGACAAGCATGGCTACTTAGATTTCTGGCAAATTCAAATTCTGCTCTTAATTGAGTGTTGTACTGGTATAGTTCTTTTTTACCCACACCGCGATTATCCATACAATATCTAAGTACTTTGTTACGAATAAATTGACTAGTACGAATAGCCTCATCTATGGCTTTTGTTTGGGCTTTTTTGACAACTGCTTTGTATTCCAATACCAACACTCTTAATCACCTCCTGGTAGTTGTTTATTAGTTCTCTTTATCCTTTCATATATATACAGTACAGCAAACTTCTATTTCGGGAAATGACTGAAAAATTTAAATCCAACAATAATGTTGTTTACTCTTGCAAATATCATGTAATTTTTTGCCCCAAATATAGGCGAAAAGTCTTGGTTAATGCGATTGCATCTAGGCTCAAAGAGTTGCTTGCTCAAATAGCTATTGAGATTAAAGTTGAAATCTTGGAAATGGAAATAATGCCTGACCATGTACATCTTTTAATAGATATTGATCCTCAATTTGGAGTCCACCGAGTTGTAAAGAGATTTAATGGTACAACATCTAGATATTTGCGTTTAGAATTTCCAGAATTAAAAAGTCGCTTACCTTCCTTATGGACTAACTCGTACTTTGTTTCAACAGTAGGAGGTGCGCCATTAGACGTAGTTAAAATGTACATTCAAAACCAAAAGGAAACTTGACGGCGAATTTATTCGCCCGCGCCGGGCTAGCCCCCATAAATAGAATTTAGGGGCTAGCCCGGCGCGGATAACCAGGTCTGTGAATCCTTACGTTTTAGTCGTTAATCGCTCCTCTAACCAAAATTACCGTACTATCTACACCCGAAGCGATCGCTTCGGGAATATTACCTTGAATTGCTTGCTGTAATAAGCCTTCACGAGAAGCACCCAAAACTACAACATCGTAATTTTCTCTGTTCACTAAATTAATTACACCCTCAGCAACTGAGTCAGCCTGAACAGGAATAGCAATTACAGTGCTGGACAATTGACGACGACGCATTAATTGGCGGATAGCCTGTTCTAAAACTGTCATGTCTGGCTTGAACTCAGACCGCTTAAACACCTGTGTTAGACGAATTTGAGGATTATTACCCAATGTGACTAAAGCAGGTAGCAATTTAATCGCTGTCCGCGCATTAGGGCCGCCAGCCATCGGTACTAACCAACGGTTGAATTGGAGAGGGGGGGATGAGGAAGACGCGGAGAGGGGGAGAGGGGGGGATGAGGAAGACGTGGAGAGTGGGGGAGGGGGGGACGCGGAGATGGAATTTGTCCCCGCGTCCCCCTTCGGGTTCGCAGTCGCCTGCTCCGGGAAACCCTCCCGCGTCCCCGCGTCCCCGCGTCCCCGCGTCCCCACGTCCCCGCGTCCCCGCGTCCCCGCGTCCCCGCGTCCCCGCGTCCCCGCGTCCTCTTTCTCGTTCCTCATTCCCCTTTTACCCAATTTCACCAAAACAACCTCGCAGGTGGCTTGGCGGATAACTGTGTCTACAACATTGCCGAAAATCCGTCCGGGGGTGGATGTGTTACCTTTCCATCCCATGAGGATGATGTCGATGTGTTGTTCGGTGATTGTTTCTAGAATGGCTTGGGCAATATCGTGAGTCACCCGAATTTGGGTATGTAGGGGAATTTGCCACTTTTTTGCTAAAATTTCAGCTTGGCGTAATAAACGACGGCTTTCTGCTGTCTTGACTTGGGTTTCAGATGGAGAAGCGTGGCGCGATACTAAAATTATTTGGATGCACTCTACTTCATAGTGGCGATCGCGGGCAATAGCTGTGGCCATTTGTAGGAGGATGTTTGCTGTTTCTGGATTGGCTACTGGTATTAATAATTTACCTCTACCAATGCTGGGCGATCGCGTCTGATACACTACATATGAGGGTTCTGCTCGTGCTTTGGGAACCCCATCTTGACAATTTAAGTGGTTAGCTTCCGCCCTGATAATATCAGCACGGGTAATAATCCCAATCAGTTTGCGTCCGTCTACTACTGGTAAGCGACTAATTTGATGACGGTCAAGCAAATACAATACATTGCTGAGGGTATGGATTGGTGATACCGTCATCGGCACAGGTGTCATAATTTCTCGCAGGAAAATATCACTGGATAAATTGCGATCGCGAATTTTCAATAAATCTGATTGCGTGACAATTCCTACTAGCCGATTCTCTTCTACCACAGGGAAACCGCGATGGTGAGAACGAGCGAAAGCTTGCATGGCTTCATCTAGTGTAATCTCTGCATCTAATGTTTCTACCCGCTCTTGCATGACATCTTTGGCTGTTAATTTACTTAATATTCCTTCTATAGCAACTTCTTTGGTAAGGGTGATGCCGTTTAGTTGCAAAAGTTTTTCATAAAGCGAACCAGGCATGACTTTATCTGCAACCAAGTAAGATGTGACAGCTACAATCATCAAAGGTAGTACCAGATTGAAATCTGTGGTCATCTCAAACACAATGACGATCGCTGTGATTGGTACTTTGGAAACGGCGCTAAAAAATCCACCCATTCCTGCTAGAGCATAGGTGCTAGGGGAACCTACCCCCAGCAGAGAGAATGCACCCACACCAACTATGTGTCCTAAACAAGAACCCAAAATCAAACTGGGAGCAAATAACCCTCCAGGGGCACCGGAACCGAATGCGATTAATGTGAGGAGAAACTGAGCCATAAAAGCGATCGCCGCGATCACCGGACGTGCTTCACCAGTAATCAAATACTCACGCAAACCAGTATTATCACGGAAAGAAACAGGCAGCATGGACACGATAATACCAGACAAAAAGCCCGCTAATGCCACTCGCAAAGGTAAACTAATGTGTAGATTTTTGTAAAATTTAATACTAAAAATGATGCCGTGATTAAATAATGCACCGAGAAATCCTGCTAGGATGCCCAATAGTAAGAAAAAGGGGATTTCGGGGATAGAGAACTTGCTTAAAGACTGTGTAAATTCCAGATTTAAGTTGAAACTGCCACCACCTAAAAGCCGGGAAATTACGCCGCCAATAAACGAGGCGATGATGGCTGTCCCTAGTGTAATGCCCGATAAATCTTGGAGTAATTCTTCCACGATAAATAATACACCGGCAAGCGGGGCATTAAAAGCAGCCGCCAAGCCAGCGCCAGCGCCAGCGGCAATCATTTGCCGTCGATGATCTGGGGATGTGGGCACCCAGCGACTCAACCCTGCTGCTAAGCCCGCCCCTACTTGGACAGTGGGGCCTTGTCTTCCGAGAGTCATTCCTGAACCCAGCAAGATAATGGCACTGAGTAACTTCACCCCGGCCACACGCCAGGATAATCTCAGTGGCACATTGGCGAGAGTAGCTTTGACTTGTGGGATACCGCTGCCTGCGGCTTCTGGTGCTAACCTCTGTACCAGCCAGCCAGCTAAAAATCCTAATCCCATCCCAACTACTGGCAGAGCGAACCAAGCCGGAAAAACTTGGGAACTGTGAACTCGCCATGTTCCCAGCCATCCCGATCCTACCTTGAGGAACACCGCAGACAAAGCAGCAACAACACCGATCACAGAAGCCTCGGCGATCGCTAAACCTTTTCTCGGCTGCCACCAAATGCGAAAGCGCTGAGCCATAGTGAGGACTGGGGAGTGGGGAGTGGGGAGTGGGGATTGGGGACTGGGGATTGGGGATTGGGGATTGGGGACTGGGGACTGGGGACTGGGGATTGGGGCAGGCAGAGAAAGGACAAAGGACAAAAAACAAATGACAATTCCCAATTCCCCAATAACGAATTACGAATTACGAATTATGTTAGCGAGTCCTCGATAGCGTTAGCGTTAGCGAAGCGGTAGCGAGTCCTCGAGC
>NZ_JCACKM010000074.1:0-34070 GCF_059505385.1 Desmonostoc vinosum | reverse complement strand
AGACAGAGACGCAGAGAAGAGAACGCAAAGAAGGACTTTTGCAAGAGGTCTATTGTAAAAGGGACTGGAGACTGGAGATTGGGTATAAAATCTAAAAATTACGGTGATTGCTCATTACCCACAACCAAATTTAAAAAAACTTTTCCCAGTACCCAGTACCGCGACTAGTTGAATTTTTAATTATTGATACTATTTAAAGCTTTTTGAGCAACTTTTGTCACATAAATAGTTACAGCAACTGTAGCAATTAATCCAATTACTTGCATTACCCACTGCCAAATTTGGGCTTCTGCGTTGGTTGTTTGGTGAGTTGAGTTAATCATGGCAAGATTACCAGCTAAAGAACCGATGTAAACGTACATTACAGTTCCAGGCACAATGCCAATGGAACCCAAAATATAATCTCTCAGCGAAACTTGTGTTACTCCAAAAGCATAATTTAATAGATTGAAGGGAAAAATGGGTGAGAGACGAGTCAGTAGCACAATTTTCCATCCCTCCTTGGTAACTGCTAGATTAATCGCTTTGAATTTAGGATGTTTATCAATCTGCCGGCAAACCCAATCTCTTGACAGATAACGTCCGATGAGAAAAGCTAAAGTTGCTCCAATTATTGCGGCAATCAACACATAAACTGAACCCCAAAACACGCCAAATAAACAACCTCCTTTTAGCGTTAGCAGTGAACCTGGAATAAATAGCAATGTTGCCAAGTTATAGATAAGTATGTAGGCAATGGGGCCCAAAATGCCAAGACTTTGAACCCTGATGATTAAGGTATGCAAAAATTCTTGAATATTGAAATATCTAGCAGCAAGTATTAGAGTAGCGACTAAGCAACTCAAGATTAACAATTTGAGTTTGAAATTGAATCGGTGCTTACTCATTGATATGGGAATCTGGCTTGATTCGTGGGATTATTTGCGTAGGTAGGGAGTAGGGAATCAATTTTTTTGAGGTGTGCGGAGTTTTTTTAGACATTAAATAGGAGTTCTATATAAATTCGCGCTTAAAAACTTAACTTTCAGGCTCAAAGGCTCAAGTTTTACTTTTGGTAGATTAACATTTGCAATTCAATGTCCTCAAAATATACTATCTACATGAAAAATAGCTTAAAATCTCCTAAATTTCTCCTGGCGATACCAACTGCGAATTTGTGCAGGTGAAACTCCCAGTAAATAAGCAATAATTACTATTTGATTAATCAGCGTAGTTTTAAATACTCCTTTTCGCAACCATCTACGTGCAGAAGTAATCACAGGCGTTGGGATAATTACAATGCGTCCTAAGCGTTTTAAATGACGCATAAGTTCAAAGTCTTCCATAATAGGTAAGTCGGGGAAGTTGCCAACTTGTTGAAATACCTGTTTTGTGAGAAAAATTGCTTGATCACCATATGGCATTTGCCAAAAATGCGATCGCAAATTTACTCCCCACTCTACCAAACGCAAACTCAACAGTGGTGCATCAATCTGCAACTCAAATGCACCTGCTACAGTCCCAGCTTGTTGTAGTGTTGTGCAAACCATAACATCATACCCAACAGGTAAACGGGTATCTGCATGGAGAAATAACAAAATTTCCCCACTAGCAACCATAGCACCTGCATTCATTTGAGCAGCACGTCCAGGAGATGATGAGATAACTTTTACATCCAATGACTGCGCTATTGCAACCGTACTATCTTGAGAGCCACCATCTACCACAATTACTTCTATATTTAGATTAGCTTGATTAGAGACATTCGCGTAGCATTCCGCAGAAAAGCTTGTTGTTTGTGTAGCGTCTCGTAGAGAAGATATAGCTTCTTGAATATTTTTTGCTTCATTCAATGTTGGAATGATAATAGAAATTTTGGCGTTAGTAAAGTTTGTTGAATACATTCGTTTGTTTTTATCTAAGATATTCCATTATTTTTGCAATCAACCAATCTGAATAACTCTTTATTTTGTCATGTAAAATAGTTCATAAACCCATCAACTCAGTTTACTAGTTTCTCTAATTCTTAAATAAATCAGTAATTTACTGATAATCTAGCTAAATTTGAGTTTATCTCCAAGATATTTACTATGACAGCGATCGCGATTAAACTAAATTCGATAATTAAACTTACCGACAACCAATTTTATCAACTATGTCGGGAAAATCCTGATGTCAAATTTGAGCGCAATGCTGACGGAGAACTTTTGATCATGTCACCTACAGGTGGAGAAACTGGAAATCGTAACTCAGAAATTTATGCTGACTTTGTATTTTGGAATCGTCGAACTCAATTAGGAATTTGCTTCGACTCTTCCACCTGCTTTAAACTCCCCAACGGTGCAAATCGTTCTCCTGATGTTGCTTGGATAAGAAAAGATAGATGGGATGCACTCACACCAGCAGAAAAAGAAAAGTTTCCACCAATCGCACCAGATTTCGTTTTAGAGTTAATGTCGCCAAGCGATAGTTTACGAGAAACCCAGGCGAAAATGCGGGAATACATAGATAACGGAGTCAAATTAGGATGGTTGATTAATCCTCAAATGCGCCAGGTAGAAATCTATCGTCTTGGCAAACCAGTAGAAGTATTAGCATCTCCACGAGAATTATCAGGAGAAGACGTTTTGCCAGGGTTTATTTTAAATTTGCAAATTCTTTGGGGATAAATTATCTCATATCCACTTGGACTTTAAACTATGACAGCGATCGCGATTAAACTAAATTCGATAATTAAACTTACCGACAACCAATTTTATCAACTATGTCGGGAAAATCCTGATGTCAAATTTGAGCGCAATGCTGACGGAGAACTTTTGATCATGTCACCTACAGGTGGAGAAACTGGAAATCGTAACTCAGAAATTTATGCTGACTTTGTATTTTGGAATCGTCGAACTCAATTAGGAATTTGCTTCGACTCTTCCACCTGCTTTAAACTCCCCAACGGTGCAAATCGTTCTCCTGATGTTGCTTGGATAAGAAAAGATAGATGGGATGCACTCACACCAGCAGAAAAAGAAAAGTTTCCACCAATCGCACCAGATTTCGTTTTAGAGTTAATGTCGCCAAGCGATAGTTTACGAGAAACCCAGGCGAAAATGCGGGAATACATAGATAACGGAGTCAAATTAGGATGGTTGATTAATCCTCAAATGCGCCAGGTAGAAATCTATCGTCTTGGCAAACCAGTAGAAGTATTAGCATCTCCACGAGAATTATCAGGAGAAGACGTTTTGCCAGGGTTTATTTTAAATTTGCAAATTCTTTGGGGATAAATTATCTCATATCCACTTGGACTTTAAACTATGACAGCGATCGCGATTAAACTAAATTCGATAATTAAACTTACCGACAACCAATTTTATCAACTATGTCGGGAAAATCCTGATGTCAAATTTGAGCGCAATGCTGACGGAGAACTTTTGATCATGTCACCTACAGGTGGAGAAACTGGAAATCGTAACTCAGAAATTTATGCTGACTTTGTATTTTGGAATCGTCGAACTCAATTAGGAATTTGCTTCGACTCTTCCACCTGCTTTAAACTCCCCAACGGTGCAAATCGTTCTCCTGATGTTGCTTGGATAAGAAAAGATAGATGGGATGCACTCACACCAGCAGAAAAAGAAAAGTTTCCACCAATCGCACCAGATTTCGTTTTAGAGTTAATGTCGCCAAGCGATAGTTTACGAGAAACCCAGGCGAAAATGCGGGAATACATAGATAACGGAGTCAAATTAGGATGGTTGATTAATCCTCAAATGCGCCAGGTAGAAATCTATCGTCTTGGCAAACCAGTAGAAGTATTAGCATCTCCACGAGAATTATCAGGAGAAGACGTTTTGCTGGGGTTTATTTTAAATTTGCAAATTCTCTGGAGATAAATTATTTTATATCCACTTGAATTCCAACTACTAACTACGTACCAAGAATTAATTGCTAGAGATGAAAAGGCAGATTGTGCATTGGTATCCACCTTTTCTTAAAAACAACACTATGAACTAATTAATCATGGCAGCTGTAAATATATCTGGTAATAGCCAATTGCAAATTATAAATTCACATAATGTAAAAATTGCATCAGCTTTGCATTATTCCCCATTCCCCACCTCACTCAAAATTGCTATACAAGAAATCCCATTGTTGAAGTTCTGCAATCAAGTTAAAAAGTTGTTGCGAATACTGTGTATTTCCTGCCTGATAATATAGATCAGCGGATTTGCGAAAATCAGCGATCGCTCCTTGGTAGTCTCCCAAGTTACGGCGAATATCTCCACGAATGGTGTAGGCTGAAGCCCAATGAGGTTGAAGTTGTAGAGCTTGGTTTAAGTCAGTGATCGCTCCAGGCAAGTCTCCCCACTGGAAGCGGCTGCAACCCCGATTATACCAATCTTCAGCACAACTGGGATCAATAGCGATCGCTCGGTCATAATCTTCTATTGCTCTTTGATAGTCTTGTAAAGCATAGTAAGCGTTAGCCCGCTCGCTGTAAAATATGGCAGAGTCAGGATTGATATGCAAAGCTTGGGTATAGTCGGCGATCGCTCCTTGATAATCTTGCAGAGCATAGCGAGCTAAACCCCGGTTGTAATAAGCTTCTATCAGCTGGGGATTTAATTCTAATGACTTACCATAATCGCTGACGGCTCCTTTTTCATCTCCCAAAAGACGGCGAGCATTACCCCGATGACAGTAAGCTAAAGAAAAGTTAGGGACTAGCTGTATTGCTTGAGTATGATCTGCGATCGCGTCAAAATAATCTTGCAAGGCTTCGTGAGCAATACCACGACCATAGTACGCTTCTGCTAAATGGCTATTAATCTGCAATGCTTGATTATAATCTGCAATCGCTCCTTTATAATCTCCTAAAGAGCGACGAGCCGCAGCGCGATCGCAGTATCCTTCAGCTAGATGGGGGTTTAATTGTAGTAGTCGATTGCTATCTGCAATTGCTCCTTGATAATCGCCCAATAGATGACGCGCATTCGCCCGAAAACCGTGAACTAGAGCTAGAGTCGGATCTCTGTGTAATGCTTGATTATAATCAGCGATCGCTGCATGATAGTCTCCAAGAGCGCCATAAACTAAACCCCGTTCATAATATGCTTGGACATCATCAGGATTTAGTTCTAAAGCTTGGTTAAAATCTGCAATTGCCCGATGATAATTTTTGAGGCGAGAAAGTACAAGACCCCGATTATAGTAAGCTTGTGCAAAGCCTGGGTTAATTTCCAACGTGCGGTTATAGTCAGCATAAATACAAAGTAGCTTGTATTCAGATATTTCGCCTTGAAATTCGGCAAGCGTGTAAACAGTATTACCTCGGTTGTAGTAAGCTTCTGCCAAGTTGGGATCTAGTTCTATTGCTTGGTTATGATCGGCGATTGCTGCTGAATAATTGCCTAACATATGATGAACGATACCCCGATTGCTGTAAGCTAAAGCAAAATTGGGATGCCACTGTAAACAGGAGTGGAAATCTGCGATCGCTCCTTGATAATCTTTGCACTCACAACGAGCTACACCCCGATTATGATAGGCATTGGCGATATCAGTATTGACATAATTAGCTAATTGTGGGCTAATTTCTATCGTTTGCATGTAGTCAGCAATAGCTTTGTCGTAATCTCCCAAGACAAAGTAAGCATTTCCCCGACTATGGTAAGATTCAGCTAAGTTGGGATTTATTTGCAGTGCTTGGTCATGATCGGCGATCGCGCCTTCATAATCGGCTAAAAAGTAGCGAGCATTAGCTCGATTATAGTAAGCCACAGCAAAATTAGGATTGATTTGTAACGCCCGATCAAAATCTGCGATCGCCCCATAATAATCCTTGAGTTCACCACTCAGAATCAAACCTCGGTTACAATAAGCTTGTGCATAGTCAGAATTTAGCCCAATCGCTTGTGTATAAGCTGCGATCGCTTCTTGAGAGTCTCCTTGCAAATAATTATTAAGTCCCTGAGATAAAAGATCTTCAGCATTCATAGCAGGGGATAGGGGATAGGGGACAGGGAACAGACTTAAAAGTTTCTTGGTGTTTAGATTTTATCTACCTGGCAACAGCTATATTTGGGATTTTAACAATATTAAAGCGTGCAACAAAATCATCCGTTGCACGCTTTAATGTTTTCAGTTTAAAAACTATGTACCCCTATTTACGAGTCGTGATGCATAAAGCCCTCAACACTTTCTATAACTTCGTTCCACACTCAGCACAGAAGTTATGGTTGGGAGAATTTTTTGTCCCACAGTGGCTACAATAAACTGGTTCTATGGAGGCTTTTGGCGGTTGTTTTGGTAAGCCAACCATTTGAGCGTTGCTCTTGCCTGGGGCTATCATAGGATAACAGTTTTCGTCTTTGGTGACGTGAACATTCATAATGACTGGGCCATTATGTGCCAACATTTCGGCGATCGCATCCTTCAATTCATCTCGATTGTGGATGATCATGCCCTTAATGCCATAGGCTTTTGCTAACAACTCAATATCTGGCATCCCTACTTCCATATTTGAGCATGAGTAACGCTCACCATGGAAGGCTTGCTGCCACTGGCGTACCATCCCCTGCCAACCATTATTTACAATCACAGTCTTGACATTTATGCCATACTGTGCCGCTGTGCCCAATTCTTGCAAACACATTTGGAAGCTGGCATCGCCGCTGATACAGATCACCTCTTCATCAGGAAATGCGACTTTTGCCCCAATTGCCGCAGGTAAGCCAAAACCCATCGTTCCCAAGCCAGCGCTAGAAATCCAGCGTCTAGGGCCATTCTTGAGGAATTGTGCTGACCACATTTGATGTTGACCAACATCTGTAGTGTAGAAAGCATGGGGTGCTTGACTACCAACTTCTGCAATTACCTCTTGGGGAGAAATGCTATCTGGATGCTGGGGTATGACTAAGGGATACTCTTCTCGCCAGCGGTTAATTAATTTCAACCATTCTTGGGTTTGGTTGGGTGTACCTGTTTCGCCAGTTTTCTTGCAGCGACGCAACAAGTCAACTAAGACATGCCGCACATCGCCAACGATGGGGACTTCGGGAATGCGGTTTTTACCAACTTCTGCCGGGTCGATGTCAATGTGGATGACTTTGGCACGGGAGGCGAATTCATCTAACTTCCCGGTCACGCGGTCATCAAATCTCGCACCGACACAAATCAGCAAATCACAATCTGTAACTGCAAAGTTGGCGTAGGCGGTGCCGTGCATTCCCAACATCCCCAAAGCTAGGGGATGGTATTCGTCAAAAGCACCGATACCCATCAAGGTTGTGGTGACGGGGATATTGAATAACTCAGCTAGCTGTTTGACTTCCTCGTGTGCGCCTGCGGCGATCGCACCCCCACCGACGTACAATAAGGGGCGGCGACTTTCGCGGATTAATTGAATGGCGGCGTTAATCTGTTTGGGATTTCCCTTCACAGTTGGACGATACCCCCGTAACTTGACTGAACCTGGTTCCACAGGTAGATAGTCAAATTCTTCAAAAGCCACATCCTTGGGTACATCAATCAAAACAGGCCCTGGACGCCCAGTACTGGCGATGTGAAAAGCTTCGGCCACAATTCGCGCCATATCTCTGGGGTCACGCACTACATAGGAATGCTTGACTATGGGTAGAGTAATCCCGTAAATATCAGTTTCTTGAAACGCATCTGTACCGATCATTTTGCGGGCAACTTGTCCTGTGACTACAACCATCGGGATCGAATCCATGTAAGCTGTAGCAATGCCTGTCACCAGGTTGGTGGCTCCTGGGCCAGAAGTGCCAAAACATACCCCTACTTTCCCGGTGGCGCGGGCATAGCCATCAGCGGCATGAGCTGCGCCTTGTTCGTGTCTGACGAGGATATGCTTAATACCACCAGTTGCTTCCACCTTGTATAGGTCGTCATAGATTGGTAGAATTGCTCCACCAGGATAACCAAAAATATGCTCGACGCCGTGGCGCTGAAGGCTGTCAAGCAGAGCAAAACCGCCAGATGCACGTTTGGGTGTCACGACTGGCGGGCTAGAAATATGAGACTGTTTGAGATTATCGGTTTGCGGGGAACTGGTTGGAGTAGGCGAATCTCCTACGGAGACACTTTGTAATCGCACGGTCAAACCTCAGACTATAGCTAAAGTTAATGCAGGAATTCTGTAGTTAAGATTTCATTTTAATGGAAAAGCTTGGTTTATTTCTAACCAAAACTTTTATTTTAATTATGAGGCTGAACCGAAAATAGCGATCGCAATTTTCTTACCGCCCCAAGAATAATTCACTTCAGCAACCGCGATCGCATAAAATACGCAAGATCTGAAAAAAAGATAGTAATCTAGTTATCAATGAAGCTAATATCTCTAACTTCTGGGAAAAGTCAGGAATCTTTAACTTTTCCAGCCAAACTTACTGGAGTTTAGACCAAGCAACAAGAAAAGACCCAGCAGGGCTGAGTTGATATGAGACAAGCTTGAAATAGAAAAATTTTAGATCTTAAGCAGATTCTGGTTATTTTTTACGGGGTTTAGTTGTAGTTTTTTTGACTGTAGGATAGCGAATTCTACGTTGTCGTGGTTGTCCGCTCTTCCAGCTTGGGGACTTTCCGCGAGGTTTGGGTGAACGGGCAGGAGTACCAATCGCCGCTAAAATGCTCCCCATCGCCTGAGCAACCCTTCCAGGGGTCAAAGCGAGGTACGAGCGTCAGCGGTAGCGATAGCGTAGCGTAAAGCCTACGGCATAGCTTCGCTTAGAGCGAGTCATCTCCCAAGGGGAGACGCCAAAGGCGAACGAGCGTCGGTACGAGCGTCAGCGGTAGCGACACAGGAGCGTCGCGTTATTACGAATTACGAATTGGTATAAGACAGACCCAACACAAAACTTACAGGTTATAGAACCGGAGGACTTCAACCCACGGAACTTGTTAAAATTAATTGACAAATGCCTCATGCGTTTTCCATGTTGCAATTAACATCTTCATCAATTGTTACAATTTGTCGAGATTTAAAATGTTATTAATATCTCCTGCACCCTAATAAGCTAATCTGCCTTTAACTTGCATAATCCTTTGCCTCAGAAAGACGCGGAGAGAAGTTGCGTGCGGGGGTTCCCCCCGTTGAGCAAACTTCGGGGGACGCGGGGATGCAATTTGAATGATTATTAGCTTAACTAGAGACTTTTCACAATTCAGATGCGATCGCTATATAGCAATCCTAAATCATGCGTGAGAAGTCGGGGATCTGAACCCCGCGAATTTTCACAAATCAGATAGGATTGCTATAGGAATTATTGACTATTTTCCTATGACTACACAAACAGTATCTGTACCAGAAGTTTATCAAGGTCAGTTTGGGGAATTTACAATTACTCAAAGCGATCGCAATGGCGTAATTATCTACCGCGCTGGGTTGATGGTAGCTGCACTTAGCTTTGCAATTGGTAGCGCCATAGTTTTGTTTAACAACCCAATAGCTTTAACGGCACTGACACCTCTGTATGCTTGTTTTAGTCTTGCTCTTGGTGTTAGTTTACTGACTATTCATATTTATATGGGAGTACTGCACCGATTGTTACAAGTTTTTTGGGCGATCGGCAGTTTGACATCTATTGCCTTAGCATTTTCTAGCAGTGAACCGTTAGCTGTCACTGTCTATAGTCACCCCATGACATTATTTGGAGTTGGTTTTACCTTTGTTGCTTTAACAGGGATTTATTTCAAAGAAGCTTTTTGCTTTAATCGTCTCGAAACTAAAGTATTAACCTTAACAGTACCACTCCTATTGTTAGGACATTTATTAGGCATTTTACCGACTCAACCAAAGTCTATTTTATTAAGTATTTGGGCGATTTTATTTCTAGTGTTTGCTGCACGCAAAGCAGTACAAGCAATACCCCCAGATATAGGTGATAAGTCTGTGTTTGCTTATTTAAAACAACAGCATTCAGCAAAGTAGTGTGAGGATGGAAAGGTGGGAGAAGAACGCGCATATTGGCTGGCTTGGTCGCAAGTTTCTGGGGTTGGGCCAGTATTGCTGCGGAGGCTGCAACAGCATTTTGGTAGTTTATCCCAAGCGTGGAAAGCCAGTCCTGCGCGGTTGCGAGAAATAGAGGGTATTGGTTTTCACACACTAGAAAAGCTGGTACAACAGCGATCGCGTCTACATCCAGAACAACTATTGATTAAGCACCAGCAAGAAAACTCTCATTTCTGGACACCAGCCGATGCTGATTATCCCCGCTTATTATTAGAAACTCCTAGTCCACCGCCAATTTTGTACTATCGCGGTGAAGTTGAACCGCAAGAAAATCTGGGACAAAAACCACTGGTTGGCATTGTAGGAACACGCCAACCCTCGGAGTATGGTATTCGTTGGACTCGCAGAATTAGCACAGCTTTGGCTAAAAATGGTTTTACGGTTGTTTCTGGCATGGCAGAGGGAATCGATACTGAAAGCCACATAGCCACCATCAAAGCAGGTGGACGAACGATCGCGGTTCTGGGTACGGGTGTAGATGTCATCTATCCACCTAAAAATCGAGATTTATACCAGCAAATTTTGACTGCGGGGTTAGTCATCAGCGAGTATCCCGCCAAAACTCCACCTGATCGCACACATTTCCCCCGTCGTAATCGAATTATTGCAGGTTTAAGTCGTGCCATCCTGGTGATGGAAGCACCTTTAAAATCTGGTGCTTTAATTACAGCTACCTATGCGAATGATTTCGGTCGAGATATCTATGCATTACCTGGGAGATTGGACGATCAGCCATCTCAAGGGTGTTTAAAGCTACTAAATCAAGGAGCTTCTTTGATTGTTAGAGAAATAGACGAACTATTAACAATGTTAGGAGCAGTGCCACAACTTGATGTGGTTGAAGGTTCATCAGCATCAGAGCAGTTAAGCTTGCCTATTTTATCATCAGAAATGCAACGAGTTATAGATGCGATCGCCTCTGAAACTTTACCTTTCGATTTTATTGTCCAACAAACGGGCATGGCTGCTGGCTTAGTTTCTAGTGCTTTATTACAGTTAGAACTTATGGGTTTAGTCTCACAACTGCCTGGAATGAGGTATCAGAAAAGTTAAACATAGAGAATTGGTAATAAATCTGTAAAATTACAAAACAACTGCGATCGCCTGACTAAAGCACTGTGAGAGATAATATAAATATGAAATATTAGCTCTTTCGCTAGCAGCATTAATAACTATAAAAACTTTCTGAGGCAGCAAAACAAGCTTGGGAGTAGGGAGTGGGAAATAAGGCTTTTTGGGATGTACTGATTTTTTTCAAAATCAAATACGAATCCTATAATTTATCTTTGGGGATAATATTGGGGATTTGTGGCTGGGGATTGATAACCGCTTATGGGCGTAGTGTTGGGGATAGTAGGATTGATGGTTGGTGATTGATAACCAACTGGGGGTACGGTACTGGTTGTATTGCTTGGTAGCACAGTGGTTTGACTAAACTGTTCGTAAGCAGTACGAGAGATGGAGTTAATGAATTTTTCGGCGCGGGGGTCGTTATTGGGACGTTGTACCATGACAGCAGCTATGTAGCGTTTCCCTGTGGGGATGTCAATTAAACCCGCGTCTGCGAGCATTGTACCAATGTCGCCTGTTTTGTGATAAATTCTAGCACCAGCACCCAGTCCTGCTGGGAGTAGGTTGTTTCTTGCTGTACGACGCATGATATCAAGCATTAGATCGCGCGATCGCATACTTACTAAATTCCCCTGATTCACATTCGCCATCAAATTTCCCAATTCTTTGGGACTAGTGGTGTTTGTGCCTTGCAAATCTGGGAGTTGATTACGAATTGTTGTGGTTGTTAATCCCCAAGTGCGGAAACGCTGATTTAGTCCTTCTATCCCCCCTAGTCGAGCAATCAACATGTTTGTTGCTGTGTTGTCGCTGATTGTAATCATTTTGGTGGCGACTTCTAAGGCAGAATATTGCGTTCCGGCTGGTTTGTATTGCAGATTTCCAGAACCCCCAACTACCATATCTTGTTGCATGGTAAGCATTTCATCCAAGCGAATTTTCCCTGCATCTACGTCTTGGAGAAAAGCAACCAGAATTGGTATTTTAATTGTGCTGGCGGCCGGAAAACTAGCGCCGCCATTGACATCTACGTAACCACCTGTATCTAAATCTACTAAAAATACTCCAGGTGTGAGATTGGGATTTGCTATGGCTAAATTTTGTACGGCATCCTTCAAAGAGATAATTTCTTGAGATAGGTATAAATTTGCACCTGGGGTTGAAGAATTGGCAGTAGGTTGTGGCTGCGATCGCCCAGCATTAGTATTAGGTTGTGTGGAAGAAACTGTAGTAATGCGATTAGCAGGGTCTAGTACTGACAATGCCGTACCGACAATAGCACCAATGCCAACTCCCACAATTAACAACCGGAGGATGTACAACATGGTTCTTGCCATTGGCTTTAACCGCGTCTTCCGCGATGATACCCTAACTCTTTTTGGCAACGCCTGCTTTTCTACTTTCACTGTCTTTAACTTGGCTGCACTTGCTTTTAAAGGAGGAATCTTGCTTTCAACAGTAGCAATTGGTTTAACTGCTGTTGGCATCACTAAGCGTTGTTTTGTGCTGCGTGTACCAGCGGGAATTGGCGGTGGACTGATACTATTTTTTGGACGTGTTAGCGCCATTTCTCTACCAGTAGCATTTGGCTGCTGGTTTTTAACTTTCATCTTTTTGTGTCCCATCTTTTGAACTTTATGGGGATGCTGGCGGCGATTTATGGGTTGACGCCGCGAGAAAGTTGTTGGTTTGTCACTCGACTCTGACACCGCTACTCCTTGTAACCCATTTGACTGTTTTCCTTGCAGACTCCTATCCAAAACTTAGTTTTCCAGTGCTTTGATGAGCAAATCACTTTTCTGTTACTAAGTAGCATTTTTGTGTTTAGTGTAAGCCATATTAATTCTTTTGGGTGGTAATTGCGTAAATCTTAAACGATAAACTATTGTTCGCCCTGATCGCTATGCTCCAAAGCCCATTCTACCTGACGTAAAATCCCGCGCAGCATGGCTACTTCATTTGTTTGCAAGTTAGCGCGATTATACAGTTGTCGAAATTTTTCCATTCGACTATCTGCTGTATGCGGATAAATATAACCTATTTTTAACAGTAGCAATTCTAACTGCTGGTAGTACCCTTCTACAACGTCCAAAGGTGCGAGTTCGGTTTGCGGTGAGGTTTGAGTGGTAAACAACTCCGCAGATTTTGCTAGTTCATAACAGCAAATAGCTACAGCAGTCGCTAAATTTAAAGATAAATAGTTTATACTTGTAGGTATGCGTATAAAACGTTGAGCATAGTTTAATTCTTCGTTACTTAATCCTCGGTCTTCTCGACCAAAAATTAATGCTGTTGGTTTTTCAGATTCTTCTAATAGCCATGGTAGAGCGACATGTGGTGTTTCTAAAGGCACTTCTAAACTCCTAGTGCGGCCTGTAGTAGCGATCGCTCTCACACAACCCTGCAATGCTTCTGGTAATGTTGCTACTAGCACCGCAGATTCTAAAATTTCCTTAGCATGAACTGCCATCCGCAGAGCTTCTTGTGCTAGTGGATCGCATTGAGGATTTACTAATACTAAATTTTGTAGCCCGAAATTTTTCATGACGCGAGCGATCGACCCCAAATTTAGGGTACCAGCTGGTTCCACCAACACAATTCTTAACCCAGCTAATCCCATATTCTACCTCCTGCAATCGCATGAGCCGATAATGGAACTTCAATATAATTTATAGCGATCGCATCCCCTATAATCTCATTAAATAATTCGTAATTCGTAATTAAGTTTTGTAATGGGGACTTAAATAATTCGTAATTCGTAATGACGCGACGCTCCTGTGTCGCTCTAAGCGAAGCTATGCCGTAGGCTTTACGCTACCGCTACGCTATCGAGGACTCGCTACCGCTGCGAAGCGCGTAATTCGTAATTAAATATAAACATGTCTTAATTCCGAATTAGTATAAATGTTATTTTAATGAGAAAATCCCTAAAGATAGCTATAAAGCTTAATTAAGCTAGCTCAGGCGTGGGGCTATGCTCTGTAGCTGTGTTTTTCATTAGCATAGGGTAGAGCTTTACGCGCTCAAGTAGCAAATTATGTCAAACAAACGAGGTTAAATGTCAATATCCAAAATTGCCAGCATTGAAAAACGCTTACAAATAAAGCGTTTAGTAGGAGCAACCCGAATAGTTGCACCTATTATTGAAAGTGATGTAGTTAAGGGATTAACTCAAACACCTAAATCCTTACCTCCACGTTACTTTTACGATGACTTTGGCTCTGAGTTATTCGAGAAAATTTGTGAGTTACCAGAATATTATCTCACACGCACAGAGACAGCAATTTTACAACAGTATGCACATGAAATTGCCAAGATTACAGGTGCTTGTGAGTTGGTAGAACTTGGCAGTGGTAGCTCGACTAAAACTCGCATTTTACTAAATGCTTACAATCAGTTAGGCTACCCTTTGCGCTACCTACCAATTGATGTCAGTGCAGGTATCTTAGAAAGTAGTGCCAAGCAATTATTAGCAGATTACCCTTCACTGCAAATTGATGCCATAGCAGGAACTTACGAATTAGCACTAGCACAACTATTACCGACACAATTACCCAGTCGGATGATTTGTTTTATCGGTAGTAGTTTAGGCAATCTCAAACCTCATGAGTGTGATATGTTCTTTTCACAAATCACAGATGCTTTGCAAGTGGGTGAATATTTTTTGTTGGGAGTAGATTTACAAAAGCCAAAACAGATTTTGGAACCAGCTTATAACGATAGCCAAGGAGTAACAGCGGCTTTTAACCTCAACATGCTCAATCATTTAAATCGGCAGTTTCAAGGAAATTTTGACACAACAGAGTTTAAACACTGGGCATTTTATAACGAGACTGAGCAGCAAATAGAGATGCATTTACGCAGTTTGCGATCGCAAACTGTTGAGTTACAATCTCTCAACATCACTATTAATTTTGCTCCAGATGAGACTATTCTCACCGAAATTTCCCGCAAATTTGACCTCAATAACCTCCAGCAACAACTCACAACACGAGGTTTAGTACCAATTAAAGCTTGGACTGACTCAAATCAATGGTTTGGTTTATTGCTGTGCCAACTACAGGCTTAACGCTGAAGCTGTTGTTAGGGAGGTTAACAGCAGAGAATTCCTTAGAGGATGTTTGAAAAGTTTTGGGCGAATATAATTCGCTACTACGCAAGCGAAGTTCACCTCCTTTGGAAAACACGGAAAATCGAGTTATTGAAACCCACGGAGGTGGGTTTTGTCTGTATAGTCGCGATTTATAATCGCCGAGGTTAGTATTAATTTAGACTTTTCAAACAACCTCTTGGAGTACACCAAAAGATGCGGGTGCGAACCCCATCGTTGTTATTACAACATAATCAAACCTAGTCGCACGCCAGCAGTAACAGCCTCGGTGCGGGTGGAGACACCAAGCTTTTGAAAAATGGATGAGAGGTGAAACTTCACTGTATGCTCTGAGATGTGGAGTTGTTTAGCGATCGCTTTATTAGCCAATCCAGAACCGACCATTTCCAAAACTTCTATTTCTCGTGGTGTCAAGGTTTGTACGGGAGTCGTCGTTATTTTTGCCCGCATTGGTAATGATTCGATCGCATCCGGGTGTAATACTAGCAAACCCAAAGCGATCGCCTCAACAGCAGCCACAATTTCTAACTCTGTACTGATAGCAGGTAAAATACCCCGCACACCAGTACGAAGCGCGACCTCTAAATCAATGCTGTCGGGTTCCTCAATAATTACCAGTACTCCCACTGGGTATTGCTCTGCTTGAATCAACAGCAATTTATCCCATACTAATTGTTGAGGATTGCTGTTTAAATCTAGCAATACTACATCTGGTTGTAATTGCCCAACTTCCCTTGCTAGTACATCCAAATCAGATGCACTTCCCACCACTGTCAGCCGAGGATCGCTACTCACTACAGCCGATAAACCCGCCCGTACTACAGAAGAAGTGGCAACTACCATTACCCGAATCATGTCGCCTCCACAGTGGTTTTTTCACTCCGCAAGACAACATTAATTACAAATTGCTGCTGACCACGTAATACTTGTAAGGAAATTGATTCGTTAGCTTGGCGGTGGTACAAATATTTAGCTAAGTCATTAGAACTAGTAAACACCCGTCCCGCGACTCCAATTAATACATCACCGATTTGTAAACCAGCAATTTCCGCCGCACTCCCAGGCAGAATTGACAACAGCAATAAGCCTAAACTACGTCTGTTGACTAGCACAGGTTGCAGTGTTACACCTAGTTGCGGACGGCTATTACCATGTAAGAAACGATTTACAGCATTGCTGGGGATCGCCACAGCTAAACCATAGGCAATCATGGTGTTAATTCCCACAACGCGACCTAAACAATCAGCTAGTGGCCCTCCAGAATTGCCAGGATATAGTTGAATATCAGCCGTTACCACACCTCGATTGTGAGCGTGAATAATGCCAGTGGTTACAGCACCAGTGTCAGCAAAGGGATTACCCACTGCTAAGACTAATTCACCTACTCGCAATGCATCAGAGTCGCCTATAGTAGCAGTGTTTAAGTCAGTAGCAGCAATTTTCAGGGCTGCCAAATCCTGCTGTGGATCAAAGTGCGTTCTTGTAGCATCAAATACCCTACCATCAAACAATTCCACACTTGCTCGGTTGCTGGTTGCTACGTGAGCATTAGTAATAATTAAACTATTTCCCTGCGTCCTTCCTAAAACGGGCGAAGTCTGCCAAATCACACCAGAACCCCCACCCAAAGAACCACTTTTCACCTTCACAGTACTATTGCGTAGCCTAGCGGCTAACACTGCCAATTCAGCAGTTATGTCAGTAAATGTAGTGTTTGTCATTGGTCAGTTATCGGTTATCAGTTATCAGTACCTGTCAGCTACCCCCACTCGGCCTTTCACCAACTACGATCGCTAACTCCACTAAAGCCCCGCCGCGTATAATTTGTGCTTTGATGGTTTGACCGATGTGATCGCTATTATTAAGTAGTGCTAGTAATTCAGCCGTATCACTGACAGCCACGTTATCAAATGTTACTAGTACATCGCCTAACAATATACCTGCGTTGTCAGCAGGGCCAGCAGGTTCGACATTGACGATAATTACTCCAGTGGCAGAAGGTAAATTTAAGGCTGTTTTTAGGTTGTTTGGTAGGCGTACAGGTTGCATTCCTACACCTAAGTAGCCGCGAGAAATCCGTCCTTTTGCTACTAATTGGTTAACTACGCGATCGACTGTCTTAGCAGGAATAGTAATAGCTGTACCACGCCTTCTTGATGTGTTCATACCTACCACATAACCAGCAGCATCTACGAGTGGGCCGCCTACAAAACCAGGATACAGAGTGATATCTGGACGAATGAATTGGTCGATATTGCCACCGCTCATACTCCGCCAAGCACCACTAACTACACTCACTGCACCCATAGCTGCTCTTAAGTCACCTTCGCTACTCCTTGCTAGTCCCAATACCAGATGACCAACTTTTAGATTGGTAGCGTCGCCAATTTTTGCTACAGGAATTTCTACAACTTCCTGTATTCTAAAGACAGCTATATCAGTACTAGAATCATGCCCAAGCAAGGTGACAGGCGCAGTGTGACCATTGGCTAAAGTAATGGTAATTTCGTCATAGCGCTGGAGCGATTCATCAGAGGTAACAACAATGCCATTACGCCAGTGAATGCCCGTTGGGTTAATGCGTGTACCAGCATTAATTGCAACTACAGCACTCCCCGCTTGCTCTACAGTTTCGGCTAAACTGTTGGACAAAGCCAATAATGAAGACATAGGGACTCTCCATACAAGTTTCTCAATGCTCATATCGTGCCTTTTTCAACCTAGAGGTAGCATCGGAAAAATGGGGAGAATTATACCTAAACGAATGGCTAGTGGTTTATCGCATTAATATCCGCTTTTGGCAAGTAGGGTGGTTCGCTTGATTGCGATCGCGAAATTCAAAATTCACATACCCTAAAGCCTGTGATATTATGGGAGACTGCTGCATACATTAGAAAAACTCAAAATCAAACCGAATCATGGCTCTGACGCAACAGCGCAAACAGGAAATAATTACCAACTTCCAAGTTCACGAAACCGATACAGGTTCCGCCGATGTGCAAATCGCCATGCTTACTGAGCGCATTAACCGCCTGAGTGAGCATCTCCAAGCAAATAAAAAAGACCATTCTTCTCGACGGGGACTATTAAAGCTGATCGGTCAGCGCAAGCGTCTTCTTTCTTACATCCAACAAGAAGACCGAGACAAGTATTTAGCTTTGATTGGTCGCCTCGGTATTCGTGGTTAGGAACAACCGCTTATGTCTGCTGAAGAATCACAACGCGATCGCTTACCCTTTGAACCAAAAACCAAGCGCCAAAAACCAAGCAAAGCCGCAAGTAAACCAGTACAGGAATCTAGCGCCAAAGCTGACAAAAAGCCACCTTACACCAAACAAGAGATGGCACTTCCTGAAGTAGTCAGCCAGCGAATGATTAGACGAGTAGCTGTATTCTGTGGCGTACCAACAGCTTTGGGCATTGCCATCTTGGTTGCCAGCTATCTGCTTGCCACTTACTCTGGCATCAAACTACCTCCCATCGCCGTGTTGCTGGTGAATATGGGACTTTTTGGTTTAGGAGTGTTGGGAATAACTTATGGTGTTCTCTCTGCTTCATGGGATGAAGAAAGAGTTGGCGGTTGGCTAGGTTTGGGTGAACTTAGCACCAACTGGGGGCGGATGGTCGCAGTTTGGCGGGAAACTCGGCAAAAAAATCCATAATTATTAGCGCTCAGGTATGAGATGACCACAGAATTGGGTAAATTTTAGAAAAAATGTTGAAGTTAAAATAAATTTTGTGACTTCAACATTACTAATTAAAAATTTATATTCTTTTTCTACCCAATATTTAGTTATCAAATTTTTAATTTTTCCTTATAAAGACGTAGCATTGCCACGTCTCTATATAATCGTTAATTCTCAACTAATCAGGAACTGTCACATGATCATAGTAATGAAAAATGGTTCCCCAGAAGCGGAAATCAGCCGCATTAGCGAGGAACTAACTAGTTGGGGTCTGACACCAGAAAAAATTGTTGGCCAACACAAAGTAGTGATTGGTTTAGTCGGTGAAACTGCTAGCCTAGACCCCCTACAAATTCAGGAAGTCAGCCCTTGGATTGAGCAAGTCTTGCGGGTAGAACAGCCATATAAACGAGCAAGTCGCCAGTTTCGTCACGGTGAAGCATCAGAAGTAGTGGTTGATACTCCCGATGGAAAAGTTATATTTGGCGAACATCATCCCTTGGTAGTCGTGGCTGGCCCCTGTTCAGTAGAAAATGAAGAGATGATTGTGGAGACAGCACGCCGCGTCAAGGCAGCTGGAGCAAAGTTTTTACGCGGGGGAGCATACAAACCCAGAACTTCGCCCTACGCCTTTCAAGGACATGGTGAGAGTGCTTTAGAATTGTTAGCTAAGGCGCGAGAAATCAGTGGACTAGGTATTATTACAGAAGTGATGGATGCCGCTGACTTGGATAAAATTGCAGAATTTGCTGACGTTATCCAAGTAGGGGCAAGGAATATGCAAAACTTCTCCTTGCTGAAGAGAGTGGGAGGGCAGCCCAAACCAGTGCTTTTGAAACGAGGAATGGCGGCTACTATCGAGGATTGGTTGATGGCAGCTGAGTATGTTTTGGCAGCAGGCAATCCCAATGTAATTTTGTGTGAACGTGGCATCCGTACCTTTGACCGCCAATATACTCGCAATACACTAGATATATCAGTAGTACCAGTGTTGCGGAAACTGACGCACCTACCAATCATGATTGACCCCAGTCATGGTACAGGTTGGTCTGAGTTTGTACCATCTATGGCAATGGCTGCGATCGCAGCTGGCACTGATTCTCTCATGATCGAGGTTCACCCCAACCCCGCCAAAGCCCTATCTGATGGCCCGCAATCACTAACACCCAACCGTTTTGACAGCTTAATGCCAGAACTCGCAGTGATTGCCAAAGCTATGGGACGCTGGGAACAACCAGCAGTAGCGATGGCTTGAGAATTGGGAATGGGGAATTGTTATTCGTCATTTGTTATTAGACCTCTTGCATAAGCTAATCTGCCTTTAACTTGCATAATCCTTTGCCTCAGAAAGACGCAAAGAGAAGTTGCGTGCGGGGGTTCCCCCCGTTGAGCAAACTTCGGGGGACGCGCTTAAGGGGAGACGCGGGGATGCAATTTGAATGATTATTAGCTTAAATCTTTTTTTATCGGGCTACGCCCCGCTTCTCTACGAGACGCTCCGCGAACGCTAACACGCAGAGGCAAGGCAGCGCGTTGCGGGGGTTCCCCCCGTTGTAGCGACTGCCGCGCAGAGACGCAAAGAAGAACGCGAAAAGAATGACTTTTGCAAGAAGTCTATTGATTATTCTCCGCGTCCTTCATCCCCCGGTTGGTGAACGAAGTCGAACCACATCCCCCTCATCTGCCAGTCACTGAGCGAAGTCAAAGTGCATCCCTCACTGTACTTGAGTTGGGAAGGCACCAGAACGCACAGCTAAATTAACATTCTGTCCCTGGCGGCGTAACTCTAAGCGCAAATCTCCGCCGACTTGGCTATTTTCTACAGCTTTTTGTACACTGCTGGCATCTGTTACGGATTCACCATTGAGTGATTTAATCACATCACCAGGACGTATTCCTGCTTTCGCCGCTGGGGAATTGGGTATAACTCTGACAACTAAGACGCCTTTATCTTCATCTACACTTAAGGTGCTATTGGGATCTGAGTTAATATTTTGCTTCAGTTGAGGCGTTAACCCGATCATCTGAACTCCTAAATAAGGATGTTGCACTTTGCCTGTAGCGATTAGTTGAGTAGAAATACGTTGCGCTGTCTTAATGGGAATAGCAAAGCCGATTCCTTGCGCCCTTTGAATAATAGCAGTATTCATCCCAATCACCTCACCACGAGAGTTAAGCAAGGGGCCGCCAGAATTACCGGGATTAATCGCTGCGTCTGTCTGAATAAATTCAACTCGCTTGTCAGGCGCACCTATTTGATTGCTAGTGCGTCCTGTGGCGCTAATTATTCCTGTAGTCACAGTATTATCTAAACCAAGGGGATTACCAATTGCGATCGCCCATTCTCCTGGTTGCAATTGGTCTGAGTTACCCAATGCTACTGATGGTAAATTGTCAGCTTGAATTTTGACAACTGCCACATCTGTGAGTTCGTCTTTTCCTAGCACCTTACCTTCATAGCTACGCCCATCTTTGAGTGTAACTGTCACCATATCAGCACCATCAACTACGTGAGCATTGGTGAGAATTTGCCCATCAGCACTGATGATAAAACCTGAACCAGTACCCCGTTCTACTTGCCTCTGTTGCGATTCTGGCAGTTGAGAACCAAAAAAGCGGCGGAAAGATGGATCATTGAATTCATCAGGTATTGCAGTTCTAACTGTCCGAGAAGAATCAATCCTAACTACGGCTGGGCCGACTTTTTGTACTACCTGAGTCACAAAGTTAGAATCTGTGGCACCTGGTAATGGGGGTGCTGCATTGACTCGACTCGCAGCCAAATTGGCAACAGATTGAGACACCTGCTGTTGATTTCCAGCTAAATAACCACCAGCCAATGTCATACCCGAACCCAACAGTACCAACGATAAAGAGGCAGCTGCCTTTTTCCAGGGTGCATAAGTATTAGATGAAATGCTATTTGATGGGGAATTGCGATCGTGTATTTGGTTTTGCATTGCTATCTAGAAAGAGATTTATCATGATGTACTTCCAATGTAGATAGCGTTTATGACAAATTTATTACAAGGATATAGCGTTGTTGTGAAAAGCCTGAGTGGATGTTTGCCATGTACACATGTAAATGCAGACATTAACAAACACACGGATTATAGCAAATGCTTCAATGATGTATGATGTATTGTTTCAGAAGGTGGAGAAAAATATTCCCACAAGGTAGAGACACGCAGTAAAATTGTTTTCCAGCTTAGATAAAGTATCAAAAAATAAGGAATAATGAAGCCTCTGCTGACACTTGATTTATTACTACAGGAAGCTGTTAAGTTTTCCGATATAGAAAGTATTTACGATGAGCCATCTTTATTTGGTGTTACAGATGGAAAAGCCGTTGGAACCTACTTAGAGCAAAAATTTCGGATATATTTGGCTTTGTTATATGAGTATCAATTAGGAAACTCGGCTTCCGGAATAGATTTCCCAGAGTTAAATATAGATATGAAAGTTACAAGCATCCGCCAACCTCAATCCTCATGTCCATTTAAATCTGCTCGTCAAAAAATTTTTGGTCTCGGTTATGGGTTACTAATCTTTGTTTATGAAAAAACAGATGACCATCTACGTAAAACTGGTAGACTTGATATGAAACACACTATTTTTGTTAATAAAAACTATACTGCGGACTACCAAATGACTCGCGGTATAATCGATATTCTTGCGAATGATGGTAATGCTGAAGATCTTATTGCTTACATGATGGATAGAAATCTGCGAGTGGATGAGATTGAAGCAAGTAATATTGCAGAAGAAATACTCATAAACCCACCGGAACAAGGCTATTTAACAATCTCAAACGCTCTACAATGGAGACTACAGTATAGTCGTATTATACAGAAGGCTGGTGAGGTTAGTGGTATTCTTAAAGTGCGATGAACTAAAATGGTACAAAAGAAAGATAAAAATACATGTGAATTTGGTGATTTCCAAACACCAGAAAGTTTTGCACTAGAAATAACAAATATTGTTAAAAGATTGGGGATAGCGCCAAAATCAGTTTTAGAGCCTACTTGCGGTCGCGGAGCTTTTTTAATAGCTGCTTGCCAAACATTTTCATCTGTTAATAAATTTGTAGGTTTTGATATTAATATAGAGCATCTTAAGTATCTGAAAAAAAGAATTATAACAGAAAAATATGCTAATGAAATAGATATTATTAATGGTAATTTTTTTAATTATGATTGGTCAGATATTATTAACAGATTAACTGACCCATTACTGATTATTGGAAATCCTCCTTGGGTAACGAGTTCAGAGCTAGGCTTTTTAAAAAGTTCTAATTTACCGCAAAAATCGAATTTTCAAAATAAAAGTGGATATGAAGCGCTAACAGGCAAAAGCAACTTTGATATTTCTGAATGGATGTTACTTAAACAATTAGAGTGGCTGAAAGAACGCATTGGAGTCATTGCTATGTTATGCAAAACTTCTGTTGCTAGAAAAATTCTTATTCATGTCTGGCAGCAGAAGTATAGAGTCATCCTTGCCCAAATTCATAGTATAGATACTCTGAAAAACTTTAATGCTTCTGTAGATGCTTGTTTATTCATTTTGCAAATTGGAGACGGAAGCTTAGAAAACAAGTGTGAGATTTTTGATAGCATTTATGCACAAAAATCATCACAAACTATTGGTTATTATCAAAACACAATTGTTTCTAATCTTAACAACTATCAACGTTGGCATAATTTGCAAGGAAATGACTCCAAATATATTTGGCGTTCTGGCTTAAAACATGATTGTTCAAAAGTTATGGAACTTGTACGCCAAGGAGATCAATACTGTAATGGATATGGAGATATTTATTTTCTTGAGCAAGATTTTGTTTACCCTATTTTGAAAAGTTCTGATGTTAGTAATGCTCATACATCCACTTGTCGAAAATACGTTATTGTTACACAACAATATATTGGAGAGGATACGACGCCCTTAAAATTTAATGCGCCTAATATATGGGAATATCTGCAAAAATATAGAGAACATTTGTCTAAACGTAGCAGTTCTATTTATCGGCATCGTCCAGAATTTTCTATATTTGGGGTGGGAAAATATACTTTTATGCCTTGGAAAGTGGCGATATCAGGTTTTTACAAAACTCTTAACTTTATAGAAGTAGGGCCAATTAACGGTCAACCTGTTGTCTTTGATGATACAGTTTACTTTGTGCCATGTTGGTCTCAATCTGAGGCGAATTTTATTGCTGCTATGCTGAACTCGCAGCCTGCTAAAGAGTTTCTGACGTCAATGATTTTTTGGAATGATAAACGACCAATAACTATTGAATTGCTGAAAAGACTAAATCTGCGCGTACTAGCGCAGATTTTAGATCAAGAAGAAGTATATGACGGTTACGCTAAGAATCATGTTGTATGAAACTTAGCAAACTCAAATTAAATAATCGACAGCGCACCTAAATTACCGCTGTAACCAGTAATCTCAATGATGCTATCAGTTTTGGCATCAAATCCATTAACGGCATCATTAATAGCCTTAGAGTCTGTTCTTTTATCTCTGAGGTTGCCAGTGTCATCATAAATATACGTCGTAGTAGATGTCATAATTTTGATTTACGCAAGTTGGGGATAATTACTGATTGTAGCGATCGCTATATTCCTCTGATGACTATTTAATTGATTGCAATAAATATCAGTAATAATTATTTCTTTAGACATAGAGCTAAACCAAATTTTTCGTTAACTAAGTGGTATGTTAAATGATGGTCAACGGGTAGATTAGAGAGTTTGTGATGCCAAAAGTTCGGTTCGACAAATACTACCGTTACGAAGACCTGACAAGTGTTCTGCATGGTTATGCTCAGGAATTTCCCCACTTGGTAAGTATAGAAAGCATCGGCAAGAGTTACGAAGGTCGTGACATTTGGTTATTAAAAGTTACCAACTTCGCTACTGGTACGGATGGCGAAAAACCCGCTCTTTGGGTTGATGGCAACATCCATGCCGTGGAACTAGCACCATCAAGTGTCTGCTTATACCTATTGCAAACATTAACCACAGGCTACGGAACTCATCCAGATATTACCCGTTGTTTAGATACTCGCACCTTCTATATTTGTCCCCGCGTAAACCCCGATGGTGCTGAGTTAGCAATGGCAGAAAAGCCGAAATTTATTCGTTCTGCTACCCGCCCTTATCCCTATGATGAGGAACGCAACGATGGGTTAGTGATTGAAGATATTGATGGTGACGGGAAAATTTTACTCATGCGAATCCCAGACAGCAACGGGACTTGGAAAGTTTGCCCCACCGAACCGCGTCTGTTGGTACGACGCGAACCCACAGAAACAGGTGGTCAATATTATCGCTTGCTGCCAGAAGGACGGATAGAAAATTACGATGGCGTCCAGATACATATTCAGCCACCCAAGGAAAGACTAGACTTAAACCGTAACTTTCCGGCATTGTGGCGACAAGAATTTGAGCAACCAGGGGCTGGCCCATATCCAACATCTGAGAACGAAGTGCGATCGCTCGTACAATTTATCACTAATCATCTCAATATTACCGGAGCTATCACTTTTCACACCTTTAGTGGTGTTCTGATTCGGCCCTACACTCACCAAAGTGATGAGGAGTTTCCTGTCAACGACCTCCGCACCTATCAACGCATTGGCGAACAAGGTACCCAACTCACCCAATACCCAGCCATCTCTGCTTTTCATGACTTCCGTTACGACCCCAAAGACACAATTACAGGTACTTTCGATGATTGGGCTTATGAACATCAAGGTGTATTTGCTTGGACGGTGGAAGTTTGGAGTCCTCAGCGGCAAGCAGGAATTACCGATTATAAATATATCGATTGGCAGCGGGAACACCCTTTAGAAGATGACTTCAAGTTACTGCGCTGGAACGATACACAACTTGCTGGTAAAGGCTATGTAGATTGGTACTCCTTCGACCATCCCCAACTTGGCCAAATAGAATTGGGCGGTTGGGACAGCATGTATGCTTGGACAAATCCACCTCCAGAATTTTTGGAAACAGAAATCGCCCGCTTCCCTGAATGGTTGGTGTGGCATCTATTAATCTCTCCACACTTGGAGATTTATGAAGCTAGTTTTGATAACTTGGGTGATGATACTTATCGAGTGCGGCTGATTGTGCATAACACAGGCTGGCTATCTACCTACGTGACCCAAAAAGCTTTAGATAAAAAAATCGTGCGCGGTTGTATTTTTGAGATAGAACTACCGCCCAGCGCAACTTTAGTAATAGGTAAACCCCGTGAGGAGTTGGGACAATTAGAGGGACGCGCTTATAAACCCTCAACTCCCGGTAGGCGACAAAGTGATAGCACCAAAGACCGCGCCAAGGTCGAGTGGGTGGTAAACGCACCTTCAGGTAGCACAGTGAAGCTATTAGCTCGGCATGAACGCGCCGGAGTTGTTCGTGCCCAGTTGAAGCTTGGATGATTAAATAATTCCTAGTACCCAGTCTCCTCATATGAAAACTGCTGTGATTGCACACTAATTTTTGAAATGCGATCGCTGATTTGTCAGCTATAAATTATTATTTCACTTATTAAAACAACTATCTAAAGAGTGATAATTTTGATAAAAAATACAGCCGTTAGCTAGTTGTTGAATAAATATTAAAAATGCAAAATATTACTTGTATCGAAAAAAACATTTTTCTTACCCAATCCAAAAATAATGCTACTCCAGTTGGATAAAACCACCTTTGTCTGGCATAGAGAAAAGCCTATAAAACGTGACTTATCTCAATATTTTATGGCAATACCAGAAATAATAAATAATAGACTGAAAAAGAATTTTTTGTTTATTTGCAACATATCATCTTAGTTATACGTCATTTTTTATATAAGAGTTGGAGAAAGCATATAGCAATATCAAATGGGTTTTGTCCTACGTCGAAATCAAAAGGCGATCGCCACACTTGTTGAGATATTTTTATCTGCTTACATCATGCACGTCACACTTTATAAAAAGCACTCAATACATTTGAGAAGTGGTTCTGATTTTTTTGTTTCTGGAGGATATTTTCATGAGTAGTTTCTTTCGTTGGTCATCAGCAAGCGCTTCTTTACTAACTTTAGGAGTGATAGCTGCGACTGTAACACCCATATTGATTTCTGGTTCAGCATCATCTCAAGAGACAGTTCCCACCGTCCCACCATCTCAGACAACTCCCACCCCAACTGTCCCACCATCTCAGACGACTCCTACCCCATCCACACCAGCACCAACAACAGTTAACTTGTCTGATGTTGACCAGGATTTTTGGGCACGTCCATTCATTCAAGTCCTGGCTGATAATAATGTGATTAGTGGCTTTCCTGATGGCACCTTTAAGCCGAATCAACCTGTGACTCGCGCTCAATTTGCGGCAATGCTACAAAAAGCTTTTAACCAAAATCCCGTTCGGCAGTCAAGTCCAGGTGGATTTACAGACGTTCCTGCCAACTATTGGGCTGCTGCTGCAATTGCTAAAGCCTATGAAACTGGATTTATGAGTGGCTATCCAGGAAACTTATTTTTGCCCAATCAAGAAATTAATAAAGCGCAGGCCATCGTTGCTTTAACCAGTGGCTTAGGTTTGACTGCTACTGGCGACCCATCAAGTACTCTTAGCACTTACTACACCGACGCCTCAGCTATTCCTAGTTACGCTATTAATAATGTGACAGCAGCAACACAAGCTGGTATTGTTGTCAACTATCCAGAAGTAAAACAACTCAATCCGTTACAGACATTAACTCGTGCAGAAGCAGCAGCACTTTTATATCAAGCCTTAGCTAGACAAGGACGAGTCCAACCAATTGCCAGCAATCTGCCAGCAGCTACTTACATTGTGGGTGGAACTACTAGCCCAGCACCAGGTACTACCGATATTGTTTCTTTAGCTGCATCGAGTAATTCTTTTACTAACCTGACTTCTTTGTTGCAAACAGCAGGTTTAACAGACATTCTCAAGCAACCCGGCCCTTATACAGTTTTCGCCCCCACTGATGAGGCATTTGCAGCCCTACCACCTGCAACTCTCCAGCAATTACAGCAACCAGAGAACAGAGAAACACTAATTAAGATTTTGCGTTACCACGTAGTTCCTGGTGCAGTAACTTCTAATCAACTCTCAGCTGGAGAACTCAAAACTTTTGAGGACAGACCTGTAAATATTCAAATTGATCGCACCGCTAATCAAATCGCCGTGAATGATGCCAGAGTTATCCAAGCTGATGTTCAAGCTAGTAATGGTGTCATCCATGCTATCAACCAAGTCCTGATTCCGCCTGATATTAACCTCAGCCAGTTAAATCAGTCACCAGGGGAAGCTAGTACTGATGTTGATCCAGGTAGAAGTACTCGCGGTGGCTCTAGCTATATCGGGGTAGCTGGTAATATTGGCTTGGGTGGTGATTCAGCACTCAGCGATGGTAATATCGCAGTGATTAGTAAGATTAGTCTGACATCGGTTTTATCAGCGCGACCATCAGCGGTGTTTGGTGATGATACAGTGGTTCTAGTTCCCATAACTTTAGATTTTTCCCCAAGGGGAGTAAATCCTACAGGTAATCAAACTTTCCCTGTATCACCTTATATAGGTGCTGGTGTTGCTATTGAAACTAGCGACGATGCTGATATTGGTTTACTACTAACTGGTGGTGTAGATATTCCTTTAGCTTCTCGGTTTACAATCACAGGCGCTGTCAATGCAGCCTTCCTAGATGAAACTGATGTCGGATTGCTGTTAGGAGTAGGCTATAACTTCTAAATATCACAAAATCCATAAGTTAGGACTTTAGGTGAATAGAATTCGCTCTCCATGGACTAACCAAAAGTTATGTCTTTCAAACCCACCGAGGTGGGTTTCTAATCGCTAAGGCTACGAACCGTTAAAAAACCCACCACTGCATGTTAGTACAAGTCGCAGTTGTGGGTATTATATTAGTCGATTTTGGTTTAGGAATGCTTCTAGTTAGGCTGCTTCGGTCAACCAAAAACTGCAAAATCTATAAGGTTGTTGGAATATCTCCACCGCGAGATATTCCTCCAGAACTGTGTTCATCAGGAAATCTACCTGCATCGGCTTCTTTGAGGAATCCACTGTAGGCTTCCATGCCGTGTTCGCCAATATCCAAACCTTCGAGTTCTTCTTCTCGCGATACTCTAATACCCAAAGTGGACTTGAGTACTAGCCAAAAGATGCTACTAACAAGAACAGTCATGCCACCTACAGAGAGAATTCCCACTATTTGCGGAATCAATGTGCCAAAGCCACCACCAGCGAATAATCCATGTGGCCCTACTGGCTTACCTACTAAGTCAACCATCCAAGAGTATCCACCAGGGCCAACGGCAAACAGACCTACTGCCAGAGTCCCCCAAATACCACATACTAGGTGAACTGAGGTAGCTCCTACTGGGTCATCAATACCAAGTTTGTCAAAGAAGGTGACAGAGAAAACTACGATGACACCAGCAACTAAGCCAATGATGAAAGCACTACCAATGCTGACGTAAGCGCAAGGTGCTGTGATGCCAACTAAGCCTGCTAAAATTCCATTGATAATCATCGACAGGTCTGGCTTACCCAGGTACAGCCAAGCTGTAATTGTGGCGGCAATCCCACCAACTGCACCAGCCATGTTGGTTGTTAGAGCAATGTGAGTAATCGCATTTGGGTCAGCAGCCATTGTGGAACCGGGGTTGAATCCAAACCAGCCCAACCATAGAATCAGACAACCCAGAGTAGCTATACTCATGTTGTGACCAGGTAGGGCAACAACTTGCTTGTCTTGATATTTACCAATCCGTGGGCCAAGAAATGCAGCCCCCATCAATGCCGCCCAACCACCGACAGAGTGAACTACCGTAGAACCGGCAAAATCCCAAAAACCCATGTCTGCTAGCCAACCACCGCCCCAGATCCAGTGGCCAGTAATGGGGTAGGCGATACCAACGAGTAAGAGACTGAAGATTAAGAAGTCAACGAACTTAATCCGTTCGGCAACTGCCCCAGAAACGATGGTTGCTGCTGTTCCAGCAAACACTAACTGGAATAAAAATTTGGCTGCTAGGGGTACACCTGTCCAATTGAGGGCACCGAAGATGCCTTTATAAGCATCCCCTGTGGCAGGACTATTATCTGCTCCTCCTAAGAAAAACCCACTTAGACCAATAAAGTCATTGCCATCGCCAAACATTAAGCCAAAACCGATCGCCCAAAAAGCAACGGTAGCTAAAGCGAATACAATCAAGTTCTTAGCTAGAACGTTGACAGCGTTTTTCTGGCGACAGAAGCCGGTTTCTAACATACAAAAACCAGCATTCATGAAGAATACTAAAAAGGCAGCGATCGCAACCCACAGAGTATCAAGTGCTACCTTCAGATCCGCTGTTGTCGGGCCTGCCGCTGGGCTTGGGGTTGGGCTTTGGGCAACTGCTACATAACTCCAACCCAAAACAATCAAACAAGCTATTGGTAAGCAGGCTTGCCAACTGGGCGAGAGCCGCTTAATTGCTGAACTAAATCGCTTGACTTTTGAAGGAATTTGTGAATTTTGAGCGTAATTTCTTGCAGTCAAACGCCGACTTTTTGTTTTCGATTTTTGTTTGTACATGAATTTGAGCATTATCCTCTAAACCATTCTTGACATTAACAAACGGATTGAGTTGAAAAACAACAACTAGAAGTTAAATCCAGCGCTTTTTGATATTTCTCATTGAAACCACTTGCTTGTAAACCAGTAAAGTTAAATCACTCTGCTAGATGTTAAGGAAACTTGTGGTTCGTTTGCTGATATGGTTATCCTTAAAAAACTATTATGTTGTTTCTGATGCAGTCAAGTCTCCTTCACTTAATCTTTAACAATAAACCTTTAAGGGCACGAATGCATGAAATTGTTAACATAATCTCTCTCAAAAAGTAGAGAGGAAGAATAAATGCTAGCATTGCAGCTTAAGTACCATATAGTTGATATTTTTAAAGAAAGAGTGTTGCTGATGCTGCAAGACTTTCTAAATAGCTAGTTAACGAGTTAAAAAGAAATTATCTCATTATTTTTGTTAATTTCATCCCTACAATTAACTCTTTTTCCAAATAAAAAATAGTTACCAAAATCAATACAAACGCCTCTATGAGGAATCACAAGACTAGTCCCTGTTGCTTAGCGAACTTACGCAAACTTAATAAATTTGATTGATTTTCTATTTAGTTGAACTAAAAAACTGTATCAAGGAATACTTTTTTGGGGTTTTATTTACAGCTATTAGCTTTCAAAGTGCTAAGTAAAGTAACACGAACCCCCACGCAAGCGATAATTATGGTTTATTAAGTTTTTATACCAAATATTGGGGATTGGGAAATTGCGAATTGCGACCTTCTCCTATCAAAGACGCTTCGCGAACTGCAAATCGGTTATTCTCCCTCATCTTGCCCCACTCCCGACTCCCTACTCCCGACTCCCCATCTGTTGTAAATATTGCTGGTAGCCGAGTTGTTCTAGTTTTGCTTGCTTGACAATTACCGACTCACAAAGGGTTTGGCGATATTGTTGCACTTTTTCTAATAATTCTGGCTGGTGGGTAGCGAGAATTTGCACAGCCAAAAGACCGGCATTTTTGGCATTACCGATCGCCACTGTTGCTACAGGAATACCTGCGGGCATCTGAACGATTGAATACAAAGAATCAACACCTTGCAAGCTACGAGTGTATACAGGGACACCAATCACGGGGAGGGGGGTTAGAGATGCCACCATACCCGGCAGATGGGCAGCACCACCAGCACCAGCGATAATTACTTTTAAACCGCGTTGGTGTGCTTGTTGGGCATATTGCACCATGCGTTCTGGGGTACGATGAGCCGAAACGATCGCCACTTCAGTGTGAATGCCAAACTCCTCACAAACTGCGATCGCGTCTTTCATGGTAGGCAGATCCGAATCACTGCCCATAATAATGCCAACCAGAGAAGTCATAAAAATTTCCACTTATTTGAGATAAATGTACAACACACAGTCACAATCCCCATGCCCCTAATCCCCACTGGGCTTCGCTAACGTGGGGGCCCCAAGTTCCCCAATCCCCTATTCCCCATTCCCTACTTTGGGATAAAGTATTGTGTGTGCCAACTTTGATTGATGCCATCTAATGGAGACTGCAATGAGTAAGGGTGTAATCACCATAACTGATGCCGAGTTTGAGGCCGAAGTGTTGCAAGCCAAGCAGCCTGTATTAGTTTATTTTTGGGCTTCCTGGTGTGGGCCATGCCAGTTAATGTCCCCACTGATGAACTCAGTTGCCACCAAATACAGCGATCGCCTGAAAGTTGTCAAAATGGAAATAGATCCTAACCCTCTGACTGTGAAGCAGTACCAAGTTGAAGGCGTCCCAGCCCTCAGACTAATTCAAGGACAAACACTCATAGAATCAACAGAGGGCGTGATTGGCAAAGATAAATTAATTAGCCTTTTAGATTCACATTTAAATTAGTCATGAGTCATTGGGAGCTACTACGTTGCTCTGGTTCCCAGAGTTGAAGTAAGTGGCATTCATTAGTTATGAGTGCAAATGACTAATGACAAAGGACAAAGGACAAAAATGCAATTTGCAACTCGTTTACAACCCCTGCAATCTAACGTATTTGCTGATATGGATAAGGCCAAGGCGATCGCTTTGGCAGCTGGTAAAGAGCTGATTGATCTGTCGCTGGGGTCTTCTGATTTACCAGCCCAAGCGCATGTTCTTGAGGCGATCGCTCAGTCTCTTGGCGATCGCAGCACTCATGGCTATTTACTGTTTCATGGTACTCAAGCATTTCGTCAAGCCGCAGCTAACTGGTATGAGCAAAAATTTGGCATTAGAGTTGATCCAGAAACTGAGGTATTGCCTCTGATTGGTTCTCAAGAAGGCACAGCTCATCTACCTCTGGCACTACTAAATCCGGGTGATTTTGCTCTATTACTTGATCCTGGCTACCCTTCTCACGCAGGAGGAGTATATTTAGCTAGCGGTCAAATTTACCCAATGCCCATTACAGCAGAAAACGGTTTCTTGCCAGTTTTTGCCGATATTCCCGCCCCAGTATTAGCCCAGTCGCGGATGATGGTATTAAGCTATCCCCACAATCCGACTGCGGCGATCGCTCCTTTATCTTTTTTCCAAGAAGCCGTTGCCTTTTGTGAGCAACATAATCTCGTTTTGGTTCATGATTTTCCCTATGTGGACTTGGTATTTGAGGGGATTGGGGACTGGGGACTGGGGACTGGGGACTGGGGATTGGGGATTGGGGACACGGAGACACAAAAACGCAAAGACATCGCAAATTCTTTCTCCGCGTCCCCCTTCGGGTTCGCAGTCGCCTGCGGAGGGAAACCCTCCTGCAGCGCTGTCTCACCGCGTCCCCCACTCTCCGCGTCCTCTTCCCAATCGCTAGTCCCTTCGATTTTGCAAGCTGACCCAGATAAAAGGGTATCAATTGAGTTTTTTACGCTTTCTAAGTCTTACAATATGGGTGGCTTCCGAATTGGTTATGCGATCGGTAATGCCGAGTTAATTAATGCTTTACGGCAAATTAAAGCAGCTGTTGATTTTAATCAGTATCGCGGGATTTTGAATGGTGCGATCGCTGCTTTGACTGGGACTCAAACTGGAGTGACAGATGGCGTCACTACTTTTCGCCAACGCCGTGATGCTTTTATCAATGCTTTACATGGCATTGGTTGGCATGTTCCAACTCCCAAAGCCACAATGTATATTTGGGCAAAATTACCCTCACGTTGGAGTCATAACTCCATAGAGTTTTGCACCCAGTTAGTTAAACAAACAGGTGTAGCAGCTTCTCCTGGTGCTGGCTTTGGTAAATCTGGAGAAGGATATGTCCGCTTTGCTTTGGTACATGAACCAGCCATATTAGAAACGGCTGTGCAGAGAATTGCTGAGTTTTTCGGTAATTCGTAAAAAGTAAGAAGTAAAAAGTAAAAAGATAATCCCCATAAATAAGCGCGAAAAGTTTGCGCGTCCGGGTTTCCCGGATTGAAACAAGTGGCGTGGTTTCCCCCATGAACAACTGCCGTCAGAGCGGAGGAAACACAAAGAGTGACTTTGCGCTCAATCCCCATTACAAAACTTAATTACGCACTTCATAGCGTAAAGCCTGCGGCATAGCTTCGCTTAGAGCGAGTCCTCGATAGCGTTAGC
>NZ_JCACKM010000073.1:0-34562 GCF_059505385.1 Desmonostoc vinosum | reverse complement strand
TGGGGACTGGGGACTGGGGATTGGGGACTGGGGATTGGGGACTGGGGACTGGGGAAGAGTTTTTTAAGTACTCAATCACTGATCACCAATTCCTGATCCCCAATCACTTAATCGAGTGCCGTATTCTTCTTTGCCTTGTTGCTGAGAACGAATGAAACGACAGTAACCGTTAAGACCTTTTTCAATACCATCTTTTAGCTGACTGACCCAGTTTAATTGTTCTGTATTGCAGTATCCTAAGCTTTCAGCAATAATGAAGGCGCTTTTGGTTTCAGCTAAGGAGCCACGAGCAATGTACATGAAACGCAATCTATCCAGGTAGTGATAGCGTCCATAGCCTTCAGCTATATTTAGCAACACGCTGCAAGCAGATCTGCGTAATTGATCGCTTAAGTTGTAACGCTCACAATCTGGCAAACTATTTGCCAATCGATAAGCCGCTTTTACGAGCTTGAGGCTATCTTGATAGAAGTCCAAAAACTCAAAACCTCTATCTCTCATACGACTTGAATCTAAAGTCCTTCAATTTTATGAGAGATTTTACCCAGTCCCCAATCCCCAATCCCCAGTCCCCAATCCCCAGTCCCCAATCCCCAATCCCCAGTCCCCAATCCCCAATCCCCAATTGTTACTTGTATATTAGCGAGTAACTTGAAGAAGCGATCGCATCACTCAAACAATGCTAGTAGCAATCGGCACTCATAACTTTTCATTCACCTGCGGAACGTGGGACTCAACAAACGACTCTACAACTTGCAAATATTTCTGTTGAGCAACCACTGCTGCATCATTATGATTTGCATCTGGAACCAGAAACAATTTTTTCGGTTCAGGTGCAGCAGCATAGAGTTTTTGGCTCATGAAAGCAGGTACAGTTGTATCAGCAGTGCCATGAATGAATAAAACTGGCATTTTTAAATGTGGTATTTTTTTGATTGATTCAAAGCGTTGCGTCAGCAGTAAATTAACAGGAAACATCCAAAACATATTACGGTAAGCTAGCATTTCTCGGACGGAGGTAAAAGAACTTTCAACAATCAACCCAGCAGCATCCGAATGCTTCAGCGCTAAATCGATAGCTATTGCGCCTCCTAGAGAATGTCCATAAATATAAATTTGTTTAGGTAAAATTTTTTGCTGTTGTACTAAATAATTCCACGCTATAGTTGCATCTTCATAAACCTGCATTTCGTTAGGAAACATACCTTCACTGCGACCATAACCCCGATAATCAATCAACAACACCGAAAATCCTAGTTGATAAAACCGATTAGCATGGGCTATGTTTGCGCCAATATTGATGCCGTTACCATGCAAATACAACAAAGCTTTAGCATCAGGTTGTTTAGCCTGAATCCACCAACCATGGATGCGTTCTACTTTGCCAGTTTTATTGTGTACGGGTAGCCAGACCTCTTTGTAAGGAAGATTAAAAAACTCTGGTGTCTTTTCAATGACAGCAGAGGGAAAAAAAATAAATCGTGGTTGTTGAACAAAGAGAAACAGACAAATGGTACAGTAAGCGATCGCTGTAACTATTCCTACCGGAAGTAACAATCTAAACAATACCTGTATTGGAAGTTGCAGCTTATTATTACCCATATATTTGATTTTTTGCGTTTAAGAGTATCCATCATAACAAAGATACTACTTATTACTACTTATATAATTTCACAAAATATCTGATACAAATGGTTTGTCTGTAATTCTTTCCCCCTGCTGCCTGCTTTCTATTCGTATCAATTTTAAAGTGAAACGGTATTACAGGTGAGCGAATGGAGTTCTCTGAGCTGTTCCACATTTAACTTGCATATACTGGGTGGGCTTTCCGGCCCACCCTACAAGAGTTTAATCAAATTTAGCCATGTAAACTAAATGTGTTTGAGCTTATCCCAGACGAGGTGATGAGTATTTTAGTCCGTCAGATTTTGATGCAATAACCGAGCTATAACTCTAAAATTAAGTTATTATAATTTTTTAGTAAATTTACGTATGCACTTTTGCATAACTTCACTATATGAATAGTAAAAGTGGATAATTAGGAGAAAACGGTGACACTTTTAAGTGAGGTTCAACTAGAGCAGCTAAAGCAAATAGGTACATATTTACGACAAGCAAGACAAGAAAAATCAATTCTTATAGAAAAAATAGCCGCTCAAATACTTATTAGATCAACATTATTGCAAGCTTTAGAAGAGGCACAGTTAGAAGAATTACCCGAACCTATTTTTATTCAAGGATTTATCCGCCGCTATGCAGATGCTCTCGGACTCGATGGTAACACTTTAGCAAACACATTTGTTACCAATACTTTTCATCAAAGCTCAAGTCACAATGATAAAAATTTAGGTAAAAGAACAAATATTTTCACACCTATTTTTATTATCTATATGCTATTACTAGCATCTGCCTCTTTTGGACTATTTTATATACTTAATTCTCAGCCTACATCTGAATCTATAGCTGAAGGAGAAAAGTTAACAATTAATAGTCAGTAGTCAATTTTGGTTAATTAGATCGTCGCCTCATTAGACCTCTTGCAAAAGTCCTTCTTTGCGTTCTCTTCTCTGCGTCTGGGGTGCCTCTGCGTGTTAGCGTTCGCGAAGCGTCTCGTAGAGAAGCGGGGCGTAGCCCAACAAAAAAATATTTATGCAAGAGGTCTATTCTAGAGAATTGATCTAAACCATCTTGAACTCAAGAGTTCAACGCTGAGTCATTGTGATTGTAAACACCTAAAAAGGTGGTGACAAAGATTTTAATGATGTAATTGTGCGAGTTAATTTTAGTATTGCCTAGATTGGGTATTGAGGATTGGGTACTGACAATCAACAAAATTATTCCCCAGTCCCCAGTCCCTTTTACGATATTTGTGGTGTTTGCAAATGCCAAGTAGTAGATTGCTCATAAGCATAAGCTACTTGAAAAAGCTGGTCTTCTCGCAGTACTTTACCAATTAGCTGTAATCCAATTGGTAATCCCTTATCATCAAAACCACATGGCACGCTTAAGCCTGGTAAACCAGCAAGATTGGCAGGAATTGTCATCAAGTCGAGTAAATACATACTTAAGGGGTCACTATTTTTTTCCCCTGCTTTAAAAGCTGTCGTAGGAACAGTAGGACAGGCTAACACATCAACTTGATCAAAAGCTTTTTCAAAATCTTGCTTAATCAAGGTGCGGACTTTTTGCGCTTTTAGGTAATAGGCATCATAATAGCCAGCAGAAAGGGCATAAGTTCCAATCATAATCCGGCGCTTGACTTCTGCACCAAAACCACTGGAACGGGTGCGAGTGTACATTGATAGTAGATTATCGGCACCAGGAGCGCGATAACCATACTTAACGCCATCATAACGAGCTAAGTTAGCTGATGCTTCAGATGGAGCGATAATGTAGTAGCTGGGCACGCCATAGCGGAAGTTAGGACAGGAAACTATATGAATTTCAGCTCCCAAATTTTGTAAGCGATCGATTGCTTTGGTCACAGCTTTTTCTACAGCAGAGTCTAAGCCTTCACCAAAAGTTTCTTTAATCACACCAATTCGCAGCTTGCCTCTGGCTTTAAGGTCTGGTTTGAAGCCACTGGCATAGTCAGGAATTTGCACTTTAAGACTGGTGGAATCTTTGGGATCGTAACCTGCGATCGCATTTAATAATATTGCCGCATCCTCTACTGAACGCCCAAATGGGCCAATTTGATCCAAAGACGAAGCGAAAGCCACCAAACCATAGCGGGAAACCAACCCATAGGTGGGTTTCATTCCTACCACGCCACAAAAAGATGCCGGTTGACGAATTGAACCGCCAGTATCAGAACCAAGTGCTACAACACATTCATCTGCTGCTACAGCCGCAGCCGAACCCCCAGAAGAACCACCAGGAACCCGCGATAAATCCCAAGGATTGGCTGTAACTTGGAAAGCAGAGTTTTCTGTAGAACTACCCATAGCAAACTCATCTAAATTTGCCTTGCCTACCATTACAGCCCCAGCATCTGCCAGCTTTTGCGTAACTGTTGATTCATAAGGTGGCACGAAATTTTCTAAGATCCGAGAAGCACAGGTTGTGAGAATACCTTTTGTGCAGAGATTATCCTTAATGCCAACAGGAATCCCCGCCAGGATACCAATTTCTTCTCCCGCAGCGATTTTGGCATCCACAGCACGCGCCTGCTCTAATGCTTGTTGTGCCGTCACATGTAAGAAACTGTGTAACTTCGGCTCTAACGCTTGAATGCGGTCTAAAGCCTCTTGAGTAATTTCAACGGCAGAACGTTCTTTTTTGACTAACTGTTCATGCAACTCGCGGATGGATGCCATGATTGCTCCCTTTTTGACTCAAGTCCTTGATTTTAGTACATATTGCCAATTTCTGTGCAGGTTGTCTCTAACCACACCTGTAGTCTGCTTTGTTGCATTACCCATGGTGTAAGGGATTTGATTAGTATACATATCGAGAAGGCTGATTCCCTACTCCCTGCTTACGCAAATAATTTTATAAAAAAGGGAGTTAGAGACTCCTACTTCTATAAGTAGCCTTTTAAAATTAAAGTATAGATAACTCCTTAAATACTCCGTTGCCCGTTAAGCGTTCCCTATTTCAGAATTAAGCTAGATTCCTAAAAACTAATTTAATAAACTTTCATAACCGAAAAAACTATGAAGTATACTTGATGCTTCCTAACTGGTGCAACAATGGTAAATTGATTTATACACAATAGCCAAGGAAAGTCCTCCGTTAAATCACAAAGCGAATTTATTCTTTGGAGCTTTGTTTTGATCTTTTATATCTTTAACCTTTGTTTAGCAGCAAATAGCTGTTTATCAACTGGACTTGTATTAATTTACCAAAATTTGCAAAGCTTGACTATTGTTGTGTGAGAGTATAACAGTGTTTACTCTCATTAAACCTCTGGATTATGGTCATTAGCCAATCTATAAATTCTCAACAATCTGATCAATTACTTAATTCAACAGAGTTGGTTTCGGAGGTAGGGTGAAGATGGTCAAGATAATCACACGTAAATATATAGGCAAGCAAAATGTCTATGATATTGGGGTTGAGCGCGACCATAATTTTGCCATCAAAAATGGGTTAATAGCTGCCAATTGTTTTAATAAATCCCATTCTACAGCCTATGGATATGTAACTTATCAAACAGCATATTTAAAAGCTAATTACCCATTAGAATACATGGCGGCACTGTTAACAGCTAACAGTGGCGACACAGACAAGGTACAGAAATATATTACTAACTGTACCAATATGGGTATTCAGATAGATCCACCAGATATTAATCGTTCTGGTGTGGATTTTACGCCAACGGCAGGCAAGATATTATTTGGATTTTCGGCGGTGCGGAATGTGGGGCAAAATGCGATCGCCTGCATTTTAGAAGCTAGAAACGAGGCAGAGGAGTTTAAATCTCTGGCTAATTTTTGCGATCGCATAGATTTACGTGCTGTTAACCGTCGTACCCTAGAATCGTTAATTAAATGCGGAGCCTTTGACAGTATAGAACCCAATCGCCAGCAATTAATCCACGACTTGGAGCTAGTATATGACTGGGCACAATCACGCGCTAAAGATAGAGCCACTGGGCAAGGAAATCTCTTTGATTTATTAGGTGGGTTTTCTACAACTACAAATAAAACAGCCAATAATGCCTTTGAAACTGCCCCTAAAGCTAAACCTGTGATCGATTTTCCCCCCCAAGAAAAGTTGCGGATGGAAAAAGAATTATTGGGCTTTTATGTATCAGATCACCCGCTCAAATCTTTGGGGCAAATAGTACCACTCTTAACTCCTATTAACCTGTCACAACTTGGTGAACAAAGAGAAGAAACAAAACTCTGTGCAGTTGTCATGTTAAATGGAGTCAAAAAAGTGGTGACTAAAAAAGGCGACCCGATGGCAATTTTGCAAATAGAAGACTTAACTACACAAACAGAAGCTGTAGTTTTTCCCAAAATCTATGAACGGATTAGTTCTTTACTGCAAGTAGATACTAGATTGATTATTTGGGGTAAAGTAGACCGACGCGATGAGCAAACTCAATTTATTATTGAAGATGCAGAACCTGTAGAAACAGTACAAATGGTGATGGTAGAGTTAAATCCTCAACAAGCAGCCAACATCGAAGAATTGCATCGTTTGAAAACAGTTTTGCAAGATCACTCAGGAGATAAAGAAAAAGCCAAAATGCCAGTGATTGGTATTATACAAACAGAAAATTCCCGTAAACTTGTGCGTTTAGGTTGGCAATTTTGCGTACAAGATACCAGAATTGCTGTACAAGCTTTGCAAAACGCTAGATTTCCTGCACACATAAAACCATTAATTGGTAACTGATACTGAGAGATGAAAATTTATCAGTAGTATGATGTATTAAATTATCAGTTAACTTCAGTGTCAACAGTGAATTATCGTAATTATTAAGGAATTGTATCGTTTTTTTAGTCACTTATGCGGATGATACTTTCCTTGAGGACGTAGTATCTTTTTATGCTATGCCCATGAGGCTGCAACCGGGGGAAGGAGCTAGGATTTGATGATCACGAATGAATTAAGTAAATTTGTTTCATATTGTAGAAGAATTCAACCCCAGACTCAGGAGGATATTAAAAAATTTTTTGAGGGTGTTATTCTTTTTCCTTATGATAAGGAACTCCTGTTGCAGGCTTATTTGTTTTTGAATATTCAAGATTTATTTCCCACATGCGCTGAATTATTATTATTTGAAAAATCCCCGATCGCAGATTACACAGATTTGGGTAAATGCGACTTTGTTTACCTCACATTTAAAGGAAATTTATTCTTAATAGAAACTAAATTTATTGATACAGAAGCCACAGGAGCCACAGAAAGAAAAAGACGAAATAAACACAGAAATAAAGTATTTGAACAAGTTACTACATTAAAAAGCCGATTTGGTGAATATTGGAATATTAAAATTGAGCAACTAGAGTGTGGAGTTTTCACAACAGATCCGGAAGTTGCTTGGCGAGGTAATGATGTAAATGTTATAGCTAAATCAATATCTATAAATTATCTTGAACAATGGCGCAAAAACTATTACAGTCTTGATAAAAGTTACAGTGTCAGCAAACAAATTAATCCCAGCAATTGTTAAGTGGGGAGTGGGGAGTGGCTCTTATGGGTAGGTTTTTTAGATTTCGCGTTTTGGTTGACGCGCTTACGCGGGGACAGGGGGACGCGGAGAAAGATTTCGGAACGAAAAAATAGGTTTTTTCAGACTGAATATGAAAAACCTACCCTTGAAAGAGTGGGGAGTGGGGAGTGGGGAAGAAGGAATTTTTATGTATCCATTGTTTCATTAGACCTCTTGCAAAAGTCGGATACTCGCCAGAAAATAAATTTTCTGGCTGATAACTTAAGTCGGTTGAAACCGACTAATAACAGTATTTTTAGTCCGTTTCAACGGACTTTTGCTATTAGGCAGAGACTTGAGTCTCTGACGGTTCAAGTATTTTTGCAAGAAGTCTATTGTCTAGTTTGAAAATATGCCCTAAGCGCAGAATATCTTAGTATTCACAACTCTCCACGTCTAGTGTTTTGCCCCTACGCTAACTTTTGTACGAAAGCTTTATGTGCTAGCGACTTCAACCCCTCTTGCAACACCGAAAGCACTCGTGTCATGTCACCTGTGAGTAAATCTGCAACCGATAGCCACAACCCAGGAAATACTTGACTTTGGATAATACCATTTGCGTCTGCTGCTAATGATATATAGTCGCCTTGTTGTAGACAGAACCAATCCAATTTATTCTCGAAGGTTTGCCAAACAATATACTCTTGCACACCATTACGACGATAGGCTTTCTTTTTATCGTTCAAATCAATGGCAACGCTAGAGGCTGCTATCTCCGCTACAAGTTCAGGCGCACCCTCAATATAATCATCTTCAGAAAGGCGAGATTGTCCCCCAGCATTTTGAGGAATCAGCAATACTGCGTCTGGTTGCGGTTCATTATCCTGATCTAAGCGCACAGTTGGCTCAATACCCAACTTGATACCAGGTGTTGATGCTTCATAAACTCCTAACCAGGTGATTAAATGACCATGTGGTTGAGCATGACTGACAAAACGTAATGGAGATGCCACGTAAACGATTCCCTCGATCAGTTCTGCTTTTTTAATATGAGTAGCTGCTTTATAACGTTGCTCAAATTCATAGCGTGTCAAATGATCGCCACTTTCTAATAGCGGAACCCGATTATGTGTAGTTTTTGAGGCATCCATTCCGGTATCTGAGAGATTGACCATAATTTTAGGCGATCTTCTTAATTATGACTTGACCTTTATAGGCAGGGGGAGGATTTAAAATTCCCCTGTTCTTTTCCCTAATTATATCCAGAGACATGGGAGTTTATAGTACAAATATACTAATTTACTGCTAAAATGACCTACGAGTCAGGTAGCCTTGCAAGAGGGACTATGAAACAAATCCAAGATAGTTACAAAAATCACATCTCGCTGAAAGTTACTCTGTTACAGCCCACACCCACGGCTAATGGTATAGTGCCACTACAACCCCAAAAGGAAAAAATTCTCAGTGGATGGGAGCGTTTAGCAGCGCAAGCCGAACGCATCAATCAGATAGCAAAGCAGTTAGAATTGGCAATACTAGAGTTTAGAGCCATAGCCAGCACATTAAATAACCCACCTCTAAAACAGAAGCCATCCAAAAGCATTGATCAGAATTTTGCTGTTAGCGTTCCTTGGATAAGACAAAAGTCAGATAAATCATTGCTGTTGACAACGCGAAAAGTTGATTTGTACCAAGCAGAAAAGGAAGCCGCACTGTTAGCGCAGCAACTTCGTCAGCAAACCAAAAAAAGGTTAGCATCACAGCAACACAGAAAAAATGAGAATAAAGTCGAGTACTACACAAAACGTTAAATTATGAACCTTTAACGACAGTTCACCCCTTAGGTCGTAAAAGTTATGCTGATTGAAGTGGCAGAAGGTATTTTTTCTGTTGAACTGCCAGATGCCACATTTTTATTGCTATTTGCAACCGCTGTTGGCAGCAAAATAGTGAACAGCACTGAGTTTTTTAAACAACCGGAATGCATTGCGAGAAAAGTTCAATCAGCGCATAAAAGAGGTGAAATAAGGTGCTAAGGACACTTTTGGTAATTGCCGTTGGTTTTTTACCGTCTCTATTTTCCCTGTGGATCATCCGTAAAACCCAATTACGAACGCGTTCACGAATCAGACAAGCAACCATGAACCTTCCAGTAATGCGAGTACGGCAAAGCATTAGATCTGTTGAAGGCGATCGCTATTATTTAGAAGGGGTAGGTTATCTCATTGGTGATATTAGTTGCAAATTTAATGCTAGATCTGGCTATATTCGCTGTGCAGTGAACCCCGATGGCCCTTGTAATGGTTGCCGTCATTATGAGCCTAAAGAACTAGTCAGTAGCGAAAAAAGAGCTTAATCTTGAAACTAAAGTAAAATTCGATGACAATTTATTTTTATAGCACTCGTGAACAGTACGGCTGTTTCTCCAACTTTTCGCCTCATGGCTTTGAATTGGATGGCTTATATTGGTATACCAGCGAACACTACTTTCAAGCTCAAAAATTCGTCGGTACACCTCATGTCGAACAAATTCGCTTAGTCAAACAACCTAAAGAAGCAGCGAGAATGGGACGTGAAAGAACCCGTCCCTTACGTCAAGATTGGAAACAAGTCAAAGACGACATCATGCGACAAGCAGTATTACGCAAATTTGAAACTCACGCAGATATCAGAGAGATATTAATTTCTACAGGCAATGTAGAAATCGTGGAAAACTCACCCATCGATTTTTACTGGGGTTGTGGAGCTGATGGCAGTGGCAAAAACATGCTAGGAATTATCTTGATGGAGGTGCGAGATATACTGCGCCATAGATAGACCCAGAGATTAGTAATAGTGCTGTAAAATAATATTGTTACTGTTAATGCTGAGATCATCTGACTCTTAAAATAAGAATTCTGAGCTAGACAATTTCAAAACGATACAAGACTTAAATTCATAGGCTCTAGCCTTTGGTAGTAGGTTGCCTAAAAACAATAGTTTTGTATATTCAAACTTTCAAAGTACCTTACCTTAACCTACAACATTTATATTTGCAGATGGTAACTTAAAAGCAGCAATCTCTCAAAGGAGAAAAAATCATGTCTCTATCAACAAAAGTCAAGAAATATTGTAAGTGGTTTTGGGATGAATCACTCGGAGGTAAGTTTGATACTTGGGGTACTAGCACCTATTTTATGGAGATAGGTAATAATTCACATCCAGTTAGACAAATAGAAGTTTACGAAAACGGGAATGTCTTATTTTATGATCGCAACCACTTTGCCGATAGTTATGGAATGTTATGCGATCAACCAATAGGTGAAGAAGACATCCGAGAATTTGAAATTACAAAAGCAGAATTTGAACAAGTGTGGAATACAAAAGTTCCAATAAATAGATAAATATTCCTGAATAAAGACTTGTGCAAGCAGTTGACCTAATGAAATATGCATTCTGGTTTTGGGAATACTAGACCTACTACCAGACTTAGCAGGAAGGGGTCGATGACAAAGGGCGGATGGAACAATAGCTCAAAAAATACAGTTCCCTTGCAGTTACCTACAGCATACCTCAAACCAGTAAAGCGCAATACGATCACTCATGAATTTGATGCTGGTTCACAGGCAGAAATATCACTTTTGCAAGAAACTGATGACCAATTATCAGAAGCATCCAAGCTAATGCGTCACGGGATTCAACAGCAGCAGGCTGGTGAATATGCAGCAGCGATAAATTACTTTCAAAAATCTCTAGGGCTATTTCAGACACTTGGAGATTTGCCCAAACAAGCGCAGGTGCTTTCTTTGTTGGGATTAGTTGCTTACACCGGAGGAGATTACAAAGGTGCTATTGCCTACTCTGAGCAATGTTTAGCTTTGAGTAAGGCTAACTCAGATTTGGTTATGCAGATGCAAGCACTTTCTCATTTAGGAAATGCTTATCGTCACCTGAATGCTCATAAAGAAGCAATTGAATATTTGGAAAAATGTTTGCGAATCACACAGCAGCTGCAAGATCAACGAAGTCAAGTAGCCGCACTGAATAATTTAGGACTGGTGTATAAAGCTTCAGGCAACTTTGCACAAGCAATTGAGTATCAGCAGCAAAGCCTAGAAATTGTCAGAGAACTTAAAGACAATTGGGGCGAGGAACAAGTACTCAAGAATCTAGGCAATGCTTGGTATGCTTTAGATGATTACCCCAAAGCGATCGCTTACTACGAGCAGTGTGTGGTATTGTCGCGTTCTTTAAACAATGTTCGCAGTGCTTCTCAAGTTCTCAAAAACTTAGGTAATGCTTGCTATGCTCTAGGAAATTATTCTAAAGCTATTGAATACTACCAAGAGCGTCTGCAATTAGCTAGGGTCATTGCAGACAAGCGTAGCGAAGAACAATCTCTAGGTAGTTTAGGAGTTGCTTGTGAAGCTTTGGGTGACTATACCCAAGCAATTTCATATTACGAAGAACGTTTGTTGTTAGCTAGAACTATGAAAGATCGCCGCAGCGAAGAACAAACACTTGCCAGTTTAAGAGTCGCTTGCTACGCCTTGGGCGATTATGCCAAAGCCATACAATATCAACAGGGAATAGAGAATAGGGAATAGTCCTAGACTTTTCGTTCTAAATCTTTCCCCGCGTCAACCAAAATGCGAAAGCGAAAAAACCTACCCATAAGAGCTGTTCCCTGTTTCTTCTTTCCTCTGTTCTTGAAGATACATAATAGCTTCTAATGTGTCTACTTGGGGAAACTCAGTGTAAAAATTACTTACACTCCTAAAGGGTTCTGGTGTCTCTAAAATGATCAGGCGATCGCCCCACTGATGCAACCAAGGTAGTAAACTTTGAGGTGCCACTGGAGTGCATAGCCAAATCGCCGCAGGAGACAGCGCCCTAAGAGCAATTGCTGCTACTGCTATTGTCATTCCTGTAGCAATGCCATCATCAACTAAGATGAGCGTAGCACCTTCAGCATTCACCTCTGGACAAGTGGGAAGTAATTGTGCCTCAAGAGACTTGGCTTTGTTGATTGCCTTATTGAAAGCTATTTCTCGCCAGCGTGAATTGTATTTGGGACGTGTTGGCTTTTGTTGAGTCCAGAGAACGTTTCCTGAAGCAGTCACCGCACCAATTGCTAACTCTGGATTTTCTGGATGGCTAATCTTTTTCGCCACAACTATTGTGAGTGGACAACCTAAAAGGCGGGCTATCGGTACTGCTACTGGTATACCTCCTCTGGGCAAGGCGTAGACAATTGGTACAGGCTTGACTTTTGCATCGATAGCTTGCTGAATCAAAACATGATGAATAACTCGCGCCAATTCCTCACCCGCGTGAGTGCGATCGGCAAAAAGTGGGGTATGTGACACAATTTTCCCCAGCATTTGAAGACGGCATTGCTTTTATCATGACTGAATTTTGGCTCAAATTAACTGATATAATAAAGATTATGTAAAATACTAAGTATTTCAGTAAAAATTTGTTGCTGAAAAATACTTAACTACAGCTATACTCAACTTCCATCAATTTAGACAGCTGGTGCTGACGCCAATATCCTGATTTTCATGAGCAGCGAAACTCAACTCAGCCTCTTCGGGGACTCAAGCTCTAATCAAAAAGATTTGATTCCTACAGACGGCAAAATTCCTATCCCTCCCGGAACTTATTCCAGCATTACCGAGCTGGCACAGCATTGCAATCAATGCCATCGCTGTGTGTTGGGAAACACTCGTACCCATGCTGTTGTCGGACGTGGCAACCTTAAAGCACCGATTATGGTTGTGGGAGAAGCGCCAGGTCAAAACGAAGACGAAACAGGTTTACCATTTGTCGGCAAATCAGGACAGTTGCTAGAGAAAATACTGGCATCTGTGAATCTAAGTACTGACGAGGATGTATATATTGCTAACATCAACAAATGCCGCCCACCGGAGAATCGAGTTCCCACGACTGAGGAAATGACAGCTTGCAAACCTTATTTATTAGAACAAATTCGCCTAGTTGACCCAAAGATAATTTTATTAACAGGTGCAACTGCCCTGAAAGGTTTAACTGGCGATAAACGAGGGATTACAAAAATCCGTGGACAATGGTTGGAGTGGGAAGGACGTTTGTGTATGCCAATTTTCCACCCTTCCTACTTGTTACGCAACCCTTCCCGCGAAGTTGGGGGGCCTAAATGGTTGATGTGGAAAGATATCCAAGCAGTGCGCGTCAAGTTAGATGAAATTAGGGAATAGGGTACTGTGATGCGGAGTAAGCTGTTCCATATATAACTTGCATAATTAGGGCGGGCAAGATGCCCACCCCACAAGAGTTTTATTTAATTTGATTATGTAATTTAGATGTTTTTTAGCTTACTATCTCTATTCTGATACAGACACTACAGCTTCAGGGCAATAACGGATACCAGCTTGCTTGAAGCGACGTAAAACTTCACCCAAGCGATCGCAGTCTGCAATTAAACTTATCCGCACATACCCTTCACCTGCAACCCCAAAGGCGTTACCAGGGGTGAGGACAACACCAGTTTGTTGCAATACATTAAGAGCAAAATCTGTAGAACCCATACCCACAGGACACTTAACCCAGAGATACATCGTTGCCTTGGTTTTGGGAACATCCCACCCCAACTTTGCTAACCCTTGAATTAAAAAATCGCGGCGGGTACGGTAACGTTGCTGTACTTCATGCAAATATACATCTGGTAGTTGTAAGGCGGTTTCGGCTGCTGTTTGCAAGGCGGCAAAAATGCCATAATCCAAGTTAGTTTTTAGCGTCCGCAAACCTTGAATGATATGGCGATTTCCAACTACAAACCCGACACGCCAGCCAGCCATATTATAGGTTTTAGATAAGGTGTGAAATTCTACGCCAATTTCTTTTGCACCAGGGATTTCTAGCAAGCTAGTGGGTTGATAACCATCAAAAGCTAACTCGGCGTAACATAAATCATGCACTAAGAGAATTTCATGCTTGCGGGCAAAGGCGACGATTTCCTCAAAAAATTCGCGGGGTGCGGTGGCGGCGGTGGGATTACTAGGATAATTAAAATAAAGAATTTTGGCTTGTTGGGCCACTTCATCAGCAATAGCAGCTAAATCAATCAACCAGTCGTTTTCTGGTTTGAGAATCAAGCTGTGGACTTTGCCGCCTGCAATCACAGGGCCACGAAAATGGGCAGGATAGGCGGGAGAAGGAACCAGAACTAAATCGCCAGGGTTGATATAAGCTATTGCTAGATGGCTCAATCCCTCCTTAGAACCGAGTAGAGGCAAGGCCTCGCTGTCGGGATCGAGAACAACATCATAACGGCGACGATACCAGTTAGTGATTGCCCGTCGGAAACTCGCAGTACCTTCAAAGGGTGGATAACCGTGATTGGCGGGATTTTGCAAAGCAGCAATTGCCGCCTCTACCACTGGTTGCGGTGTCGCACCATCAGGATTTCCCATGCCCAAATCAATTAAATCCAACCCTTGATCCCGTGCCTTAGCTTTTAACTCATCTAAACGAGCAAACACATAGGGAGGCAGTTTTTGTATACGTTCTGCTGGGACGATCCAATCCAAACTCATTGAGACCCTACTTTCCTGATACGGTTAACTTATATATCAAAATCATGCTACTTAAAACATCAAGCAATTTATTCTTTGATTTCATCACTAATTACTTGATTCGAGACTCGATTGATCGGATCTCGGCTTTCTATTGGTGCAGTGGTAGAAACCATTGCTGCCATCAATTGCTCTAGTGCAACTCTAAATGGTAGTCGATGGATATCAGAATTGGGAGCTAAAGCGATTTGGGCGGCTGTTTGCAACTCACTTAAAGTTATGTTGTCCATCCCTAAATCGCTTAATTTTTGTGGCAGTCCAATCTCTGCGTAGAACTTTAATAGCTGTTGCCGTGCCGATGCTGCTAATTGATTGCCTTGGATCATTTCTTCTAAACGCAGTTGTACCAAGATGCCAAAAGCGACTTTCTCACCATGGATACTGCCGTGTCCGCAAATGTGAGTTAAACCATTATGTACGGCGTGGGCGGCAACGGTGCGGCACTGCGCCCCTCCCAGTCCCCCGATGACTCCGGCGAGTAGGACGGTAGCATCCACTACTTCTTGCCAAACTTCGCCGCCTGGTTCGCTCAAGGCGGCTGCTGATTTTTGCAGTAGGATATCCCGTAAAACTCGTGCTTGTTGCACTGCGGCAATGGTTAGGGTTTGTTGCAAGTGTCCGCTGCTAACTGAGGCTTCATACCACTTAGCGATCGCATCCCCAATTCCGGCGATTAAAGTATGTTGTGGTGCTGTTTGAATTAACTCATAATCGAGTATCACTAAATTGGGGCACTGAGATAGCGTCACATCGTAAAGAAATGCTCCTGCCTGGGAATAAACATTTGACAGGGCAGTCCAAGCCGCACAAGTAGCACCCGAAGTAGGAATTGTCACTACTGGTAACTGCAACTGATGCGCGACTAATTTAGCTGTATCCAGCGCTTTACCGCCACCAACACCGATAATCACATCAGCTTTATGTTCTTTAGCTGCCTTCTTTAAAGATTTCAGACTGGCTTCGCTGCAATCTGCACCATAGGAAGCTAAAGATGTATGTAATTGTGACGTTTCTAGAGCAGGTTGCAAACTCTCTGTGGCGATCGCCAGAGTGCGATCACCTGCCACAATTAGAGGACGACTCCCCAAACGAGCAATCTCTCCTGTGGCTGCTTGTAACACACCAGAACCACGGATTACCTTTGCTGGGGCAACCGTAAAGACAGATAATAAACTAGGGGTTTGAGTAGGAAATTTATTAGGCATATCATCTAGTTTGCCAAAAATCTTGACATTTCTTAATCAAATTAGACTGATAGTGAGGAATTCTTGTTGCCACAGTAATTTTTGGATGGCTAGACTTTCAAGGCGGCTGTCAGCTTGCTGACCATTAGCCTTAAATTCCGAACTATCAAAATTTTAAATAACCGTATAATCAAATCAGATTACCACTCTTAGATTTCTCAGGCAAAGCTATCGATGGTTGATGGATAGTCATTTGTCAATCGTCTTTTGCGAGTTGTTTTTCCATTGACCACTGACAACTGAAGTTAACCATTACCGACATGCTTGTGGAATCGTGAAAGTTTTAATATCTTAATCTAAAGATAGCATTTACTGTATCTGTAAATACAAAAAAAATTGTTGTGCTGGTATATGGGGAATTGGGAATGGTTATTTCTCCCTCATCCCCCTCATCCCCTCCTAAGCAGTAGGCTTTGGCAGTTGAGCAAACTTGTCAGGATAAATTTCAATGGACATTTGAGCATCTTCACGGGCAATGAGCGATCGCTTCACTTGGCCCAGGTAAACTGGTATAGAAATCCCTGGTTCTGGGTGAGTAATGGCACGGGCACGAATTGTTAATTGATTGTCGCCGCGCATACCTAAACGGCCAGGAGAATAGAGATTAATGGCTGCTTGCCGCAGAGTTGCTTCTAACTGTGTGGGAGTAATTGTTGGTGCTATGGCAATTACTGTTTGTGTAGAACCATTATCATAAACTCGTGTAAACTTCACAGCTCCTGGAACCACAGTACGGCTCAAAGGAACCAAAGACAGTGCAAATAAACCACTTGTTAAAACCACCATAAAGCCTGTCGTACCCACTAGCCGAAAGCGGATACCCCACTTAAGAATAAAACCCAAGACTGCCAGGGCTGCAAGTACCAAGGTAGCGATACCAGACCATTGGGTGTATTGAATAAAGTCAGCTGTTGTGAGCATAAAGTTTGACTACTGAGGCGTTTTTTTATTACCGACACACTCATTTTACCGACTGCTTAGGGACTTCTAAATAAACATACCATCGCTTTTAGGGCAGGGCTGACAGGTGTAGGTTTTTAATATTTTGCGTTTTGATTGACGCGGGGACGGGGGGACGTGGGGACGCACAGAAAGATTTCGGAACGGAAAAATAGGCTTTTTCGGATTGAATGTAAAATACCTACACCTGTGAGGGCAGGGGGCAGGGGAAGCAGAGGGAAAAATAACAAACACCAATTCCCAATTCCCCATTCCCCATTCCCTTTCATTGATTTTGGAAAATGTACATTGAAGAGATTACATCCAAATCTACTTTTTCGCCTTCATTTTCATCAGTATTTTTCAACAGCACTGTAAATGCACCAGCACCTAATCTATCTTGAGGAAACATGCGATAACAGGGTATTTTAGTTAAATGCGATTGATATTTTGACAAATAACTAATTTCTATAGCTTGAAAATGAGGAAATCGTTCTAAAAGCCATTCACAAACTTGCTCATTCTCTTCCGGTGAATAAGTACAGGTCATATAAGCTAGATAGCTTTGTGGTGCAACAATTTTTGCAGAGTTAGCTATGATCCTTTTTTGCCGATTTGCACTCTTATTAATCGCGATTGGATGAAAACATCCAGGTGCTTTTTCACCTTTGGCTAGTAAAGATTGTCCTGTACAAGGAGCATCTACTATTACTAGATTACTTGAAAATGATATCAGCTCTCCAAAAACGCTTGAGTCTCGATTCACTACAACACTAGGGGCAATATGGCAACGCTTCAAGTTGGAAATTAGCATTCCTAAACGTTTACCAATTACTTCATTACTAATAAGTAAATCAGGTTGTAAAGCTTTCCAAGCAAAGACACTTTTTCCTCCTGGGGCTGCACACATATCAAAAGCTAAGCTGATTTGGTGAGGAATTGTTAACAATGTCGCAGCCGCAAACACGGAAGAAAAATCCAAACAATAGAAATATCCTTGTTCATGTAGGGGATGCTGACCGGGTTTTTCGCCAAATTGAAGACGGTCTATAAATGGCGGTTGCCAAGATGTTGGTATTTCTACTAAAAAAGGCGAAATATCTGGCTTTTGTTTACACCAAAGAATACAAGGTTGAAAAGGCTGGGGATGTATTAAAGCCTGAATAAATATTTCTTGTTCCTCTGAATTTGTAAATAAGCGCCGCGAAAGTTTAAGTAATAAATTAGAAGGTTTTTCCATATAGATATGTAAATATTTCTGTTGTATCAAAATACAAATAAAACTGTTACACAAGAACAATGCAATCTAGGCTTTTGGCTGCATACTAAAAACACAATCACCAAAATACAGCAAGGTAACGCTTAACAGGGAACAGGATTAAAAGTCTTTTTTTACATGACTTTGTTCTTAAAACTTCTACCTCATTCACTCGCAATCTGCTGTAAGTTTGAAGTTTAAAAAGATTACAGTCTTTTTGGTGAGTCAAGAGTCAACAAAACTCTCAATTTGAGAATGCTGACTTTTGATTTTATACAGTGAGGCGGAGTGAGAGTTGAAATTTTACCCATTATCCTGCAAACGATCGCCAAACTACTAGCCTACCAAGTTAAAACTAACGCAGGGAATTTTTAGACTCTCCTGGTGTCTTTGCGTCAATCCCAAATCACGCACCGGAGAAGGTCATGAACTCAGATAATTTTCGCCAGAAGTTACGCCAAGAATCACAACTTTGGCGCGATGAAGGACTCATCAGTTCATCGCAATATCAACAAATAGCAGATCGTTATCAATTTAATAGCCTGGAAGCTGCTGCACGCGATCGCTTTATTGTCATCGTCACAGCTGTAGGCAGCATACTTTTGTGCTTGGGCATAACTACCTTTGTAGCAGCAAACTGGCAAGCATGGTCACGAGAAGTTAAGTTTATCCTGCTCATGAGTTTGTTTTTCTCGATTACCATCACTGGTTTTTACACCTGGCGCAACTCTGCACCAGGTAATAGCGAAGGCAAAAAGCCACAAAAAAGCCAAAGGCTACTAGGAGAAGGATTGCTCATTTTAAGCGCTTTTATTTTAGGTGCAAATTTAGCGCTGATGGCTCAAATGTTCAATATTGAGGGTTCTACCTCCCCACTATTTCTGGCTTGGGGATTAGGTGTTTTGGTCATGGCGTACAGTTTGGGCTTAAATTCTTTAGGGATTTTAGCAATTATCCTTGTAGAAATTGGTTATTGGACAGGACTAGGAGACTTGTGGTACTCTTCTGGTGAAGCAAATTGGGCACGACTAGTGGTGCAACACATGCCCTTGCTGTCATGGCTGTTGTTTGTACCCTTAGCATATTTTTGTCGATCGCGTTGGATTTTTGGTCTAGCAGCATTTGTATTTGCTAGTTCTCTGCAAGCCAATCTTAATCCTCTACCACTTTTGAACTACGCTAATGTAGCGCCTTGGGTGGCATCTTTTGCATTTGCACTCCCACCTGCATTATTCTGGAGTTATGATGACTTGCTGTTTCCAACCATAAATTACAGGTTGTTTCAATTCTTGGCTCGTAATTTAGCGTTGGTAAGTTTTGGGCTAGTCTTCTATATCCTGTCTTTTCGTTGGGTTTGGCAATCTCCAGATTATGCTTATAATCAGCCAGCAACTCTAACGAACTTATTCCAGTCTCTGCCGATTATTGATTTGGGAATTCTCAGCGGTTTGGCAGTCTTGCAGTGGTTGTATCTGCTGCGTCACAGGAATAACCCTCCACGCCGAGAAGTAGTTTTCACGACAGCTCTCATTACTGCGTTTCTATTCATCATCGTCTTAGTACCTTTTTGGCATCAAGCTGTTAGCCGCATTGATGAACTTGGCATTTTTAGCTTCAACATACTTTTGGCAACATTATCCTGGGGATTAATTCAAGAAGGATTGAAGTTAAGCAACAGACGCTCATTTTGGGGTGGGATGTTACTGTTTAACCTACAAATTATCAGTCGAATACTAGAATACGACACAGACCTACTTTTCAAATCCCTAGTTTTTGTCTTGTGTGGTTCTGGTTTAATCAGTGCTGGACTTTGGTTTGAACGCCGCCTGTCTGCCGCTGCAAGCAAGAAATAGGAGTGGGGGCAGGGGGAGAAATAACAAACACCAATTCCCCACTCCCCGCTCCTTTCAAGGGTAGGTTTTTCATATTCAGTCTGAAAAAACCTATTTTTTCGTTCCGAAATCTTTCTCCGCGTCCCCGCGTCCCCGCGTCCCCACGTCAACCAAAACGCGAAATCTAAAAAACCTACCCATAAGAGACTCCCCACTCCCCACTCTCTGCGTCAGTCCTAAACGATTACGATTCTCTACTTTTGACTAGGACTACGCTCATGACTAATAAATCCTCAGAACCTCAAAAGAAAACCTTGACTCCCGAAGCTGAATTTTCGGAAAAGCTGACTTTTCGGGATTACTTAATTGCCACTGAACAGAAAGCAAATAAGCCTCTACCATTTTGGCGGCTAACAGTTCCGTTAATGATTCAAACGGGTCTGATTATGGCAGTACCGACTCAGGCTATGTATACAGACGTGACTGGTAGGACGGTAATTTTGCAAACTGTACCTATGGTTCCCAACCAAGTTCTGCAAGGCAACTCTTTATCGTTAGATTACAACATATCGCGTGTCTCAACTTTGAGAAGACTATCCGGTTGGGAAGCATGGGCAAGAAGCCATCGCGGTAGCGGTAGACGATTAATTGAAGGAAGCAACTTGTATGTGATTTTACAAGAACAACAATCTTTTAGTCGTGGTGTTCCTAGAGCTTGGAGACCATTACGAGTAACTAGCGATCGCCCTACTTCTCTAGCTGCTAATCAGGTAGCTTTAAAAGGCGTTTACGAGAATGGCTCTATCAACTACGGCTTAGATACATATTACATGTCAGAAAACCAACGGCAGCAAATTAGTAACGATATTTCACGAGCTAGGCAAAACCGTAGAGGACAATTACCACCCATGGTGGTGAAGGTAAAAGTAGACCCACAGGGTAACGCTGTACCCATGAGTATGTGGGTGCGCGATCGCAATTATCGTTTCTAACCAATTCGTAATTTTGGGATTTAAGTCCCCCACCAATGGTTAAATTTAGTGGTTTTAAATTAGTTAGGGTTTAAATCCCCAACTAATTTAATTACGAATTACTTTAATCTTCTTGCCGTAAATGCCATGCGGCACCGCAAGCGGCACCAGTTCCAGCTAGCAAACCAGTACTCATTCCTTGAAAAGTTTTTTCTATGGGGTCTTGAGTTAGACACTCATTAGTCACTTTGCTATCTTGCAAACAGAGATTGCTTTCTGCCCAACCAGCAGTACCCCCTAAAATTACACCAGTCACACTACAAGAAACAACAAGCAACAGAAGACGTTGAATTTTTCTATCCATAGATGGATGTGTCAAGTATGAGAGTAGTAATTGATTCTCAACTACTTTACACATCTTGGCTGCAAATGTCAGCATCATATGAAATTTTGCTAATCTACCGGGTCATTTCCTCAACCACATGATCAAGGAGATAGGGGAAATAGATGTAGGTTTTTGAAATTTGAGGTTTTGATTGACGGGGAGACGCGCTTAGAGACTTCCAACTAAAAAAATATCCTATCGCTTTGGGGAGCAGGGGAGGAAGAATCTTATAATCATCTTCGCTCTCAAAATTGGCTAATTTATTTTCTGGAATTCCCTTAAAGATTTCAAAATGAAAAAATAGGCTTTTTCGAGTGAATGTGAAAAACTACACTTGTGAGTCTCAAAATTAAGAATGTATCGCACGCGACTGAAAACTGTTAAATATTTCAGTCAATAGTTTCTACTTTTTTATACACGAAAAAGCACTTGAGAATTTTGCCTGCTCAAGTGCTTCCCCGTACATTTTTATACCAATCCACTAGTTTGCTGCAATACTTTAAATCTGCAATACTTCCTGAGGAGGAGTACAGCAAGGCTAATTTGTAACAAACATTTGGTGAAATGGTATCACTCCTTGCACTAACTTAGAATATCTCTTTGGTAATAAAATAATAAATCTAGTGAGTGACAGTTTGTTAACTGACCTAGTTACAAACAACTCACTAAAGATGGTAATGAACAAGACTGACTAGAACTGTAGCAGAATCAGGACTGTAGTATAAAAAAATATAATATTTCACTAATTGCCTACGTCTTATGAACAAAAGGGTCAACGGAGCAATAAGCAAAATATTGTAGTATGAGCTACTAAGCTTCTTTGGTAAATACACCACGCTGGGAATTAGGAATTGGCTTCTCCTGTCGGAGACGCTACGCGTAGCAAGATCCCGTTCGCGTTAGCGCCTCCAAAGGAGAAAGGTACGACTTCGCTCAGCCTCATTGAACTTGCAACGCCATCTTATAGTTGACTTGGTTGAGATAAATCGGTATTTTAGTAGATGCTGAAATTAGTTTGTAGTATTCTAAATATTGATTTGAGCGAAAAGCGATCGCCAATTCACATTTCCTACTGCGATTCTGATGAATCGGCAGTTTGGCAACTATTGAAAAAATAATTTTGTTATCTTGAACCTTATACAAGGTGTATTTGCACTTTCAAGCTATCTGGACGGGCTTCAACCCGTCTTTATTTATCACTATGCTGTTGGGCAGGGAACATCTGGGAAACCAAAACTAAAAAGCGAAACGCAGCGGCTTTAGAATCCCCGCCATAAATGAGCGGGGAGAGGTCAAATTCCCCAGAAAATACCCGTATTGTGCAAATCCCGCAAAGCGGTGTGTATGTTTTGTCGTTAGAAGCTTCTATTCAATTGACCAATAATAAAGGACAATCATCATGAGTGATTGTGCAGTTTACATGTGTTTTAGCTGACTATAAAATCGGGTGCAGTATTGTTAAATGAAAGCTATGTCTAGTATCTGCTTTCAAATAGCGCTCTTGCAAGGGTTGCCACTGCTGCCACATTTGATAACGATTTTCGGCTAACAAATTAGCAAGCGTTGGTAACTGAGTGTGAATTTCTGAGTCGAAGACATCCATCAGCCACTCAGCTAAAACTACACTATCTTGCATCGTACCCAAAATCTCTTGGATATTTTTTATCTCTGTAATGTAAGCTGCGTAAGACTCACCGTATAAGTCAGTGAATAACTCCATTTGATAACGTATACGTTTGGCCTGTTTTCGCAAACTATGAAGAATTTCACCTTCTTTTGTCAATTCTGCTTCTAGTTTTTCCTGTTGCCAGTTTCTCTGGATTTTGACTTCAGATTCTTCTATATAAGTACCAACTAGCCAACCTGGATGTAGCAGGAAATTGCTGACTTCTGGCAAAAGTAAATCTGGTAGTACTTTCCCAATATCAACAGATGCTAGCTGTCGATAGCTAGGTTTTTCTAACCAATCCTTCAACGCCTCTTTTAAAGATTTGTAAGGTTCATCCTTTAAGGTTTTTTGCACACTAGAAAGTACATCTTCACGTTGTTTAGTTAAAGCGGCAAAAGCTGTTTGTAAAGAGTCTTGTTCTTTATGAGATAAATGTGGTTTGTAATTAGTTTGCAAACTTTCTTTCAGCACATCTAAATCTCGGAGATTACCAAGACGACGGGCTATTTTACCGATATTTTTATCAGTGACTGGCTTAGGAAAATCCAAAGCTATTTCAAATCTACTGACAGCTGTACGTAGACGACGCATTCCCACTCGCATTTGATGCAGCGCTTCTGGATCTTCATCTTTCTTTACTGATTTTTCCCATTTCAAGGTTTTCTTAAAATGTTTTTGAATCGCTTGGCAGGCGTAGTCTCCTAGAGTTTTTATTGTAGGCTCTGTGGCTAATTTCATAATCGTAAGTAATGACTTGCTATCATCAGGTCATTGCATAATAACATTAGTTAAAAGCATATATCTATATATCTTTTTATTTTTAATTCACCAATTATTAATTGATATTATTATAATAATTAATACTTGTTAAATTGAGAGAGATGCAAGAACTGTTAAAGGTATAAATCTTGTATTTTTTGTATAAAATTGCATATATCTGAAGATTTTGCAAGATTATTTGCTATCTAGTATTAAATCACACTTTAGAATAACATAATTAACGTCTTCTTAACCAGAGAGATAATGTAAAATGCTGAATTCATCCTTGCTCAATCAAGTTATTTTAACATTTGTCAACAATTTTAAAGAACATAGAGAAGACCTATCGACAGTGTTACTAACACACCAGAAGTATTTGTGGTTAGCATCGGATGAAACTTCAACTATTGAACGTCTGTCTTTAATTGAGGGTAATAAATTTACAGAACATCAACAATTTCGAGTAGCAGAATTTATCAGTTTACCCGGCTCAGAAGAGGAAGAAATTGATATTGAAGGGCTTGCATACGCTGATTATTACTTATGGTTTATTGGTTCTCATAGCTACAAACGTAAAAAATCTAAACCGGATAATACTGATATCAAAAATTTGAAAAGACTGGCAAAAATTGAATCGGAAGCTAACCGTTACCTCTTAGGACGGATTCCGCTGATCGATGGTAAATTATTGTCATCTTGTCAACACCCGGAAAATCCAAATGTAAAGTTAAATGCAGCTAAACTCGAAGTGATCAACCAAGGTAACTTACTGATGACTGCCTTGGCAAATGATCCTCATTTAGGCTTTTTTGTGAAAGCAGCAATTCCTGGAAAAGAAAACGGCTTTGATATTGAAGGAATAGCCATCTATCAAAACCGGATTTTTTTAGGTTTGCGTGGCCCTGTATTACGGGGTTGGGCTATGATGCTAGAAATCGAATTAAAGGATTCTACCGCCGGATTGTTGACACTACGCCCAATTGGCAACGAAAAAGAACTGTATAAAAAGCATTTTCTCTGGTTGAATGGTTTAGGAATTCGGGATTTGTGTGTAGATGGCGAAAATTTATTAATTCTAGCTGGGCCGACGATGGATTTAGATGGGCCAGTGCAGGTCTATTGTTTGAAAAATGGTGTCAATATACGAGAGAATGTCTTCAGCAATCCTGAGTTTGTGCAAGATATTCCTTATGGAAATCGAGACGACCATGCTGAGGGAATTACGCTATTTCAGGATGTAGTTGGTGTACCTTCGTTATTAGTAGTGTATGACTCTCCAGCAAAATCTCGCTTGGTGGATGATGACAGCGTGATAGCGGACGTCTTTAAGCTGAGTCAGTGCCAATCTTGAACAGCTTTCGCTATATGTCTTAGCTCCCTTCCCACTCTAAGATTACCTAACTAGACCATAAATATTTATTTATTCCCTTTCTTTATGAACAAATGTAAAGAGAATAAATATAAACTTGACCAAAAATTAGGCGATCGCCATCAAGTACGTACCTCACTGCGGTAGTCTAGATGAGAGTGAAATTATCGCCCGGTTTGACATATTGTTTTATGACTTCAGTTGTTTCTAGTCCCCCGCGCACTATTCGCATTGGTTCACGCAAAAGCCAGCTAGCTCTTGTTCAGACACATTGGGTAAAAGAGCAGCTCCAGAAAAGCTTTCCTAATATCACTTTTGAAGTCCACACGATGTCTACCCAAGGCGACAAAATCCTGGATGTAGCATTAGCGAAGATTGGGGATAAAGGATTATTTACTAAAGAATTGGAAGTTGGAATGCTCAATCAAGAGATTGACTTTGCAGTTCATTCCCTCAAAGATTTACCAACTAACTTACCCCCAGGTTTAACACTAGCAGCAATCACAGAACGGGAAAATCCCGCAGATGCACTGGTGTTGCACGAAAAGTATAAAGGTCAACAAATCGATACTCTACCAGCAGGGGCGGTCATCGGTACATCTTCCTTACGGCGACTAGCACAGCTACGTCACCAATTCCCCCACTTCACCTTTAAAGATGTGCGGGGAAACTTGAACACACGCATGTCCAAGCTGGATGCAGGTGAGTACGACGCCTTAATTTTAGCAGTAGCAGGCCTAGAACGATTAGGGATGAGCGATCGCGTTCATCAAATTTTACCCAAAGAAGTTTCGCTTCATGCCGTTGGTCAAGGAGCATTAGGTATAGAATGCCGTGCTGATGATACTGAGTTAATCTCTTTACTCAAAGCCATCGAACATCCCGAAACACGCGATTGCTGTCTTGCCGAAAGATCCTTCTTGCGCGATTTAGAAGGAGGCTGTCAAGTACCCATCGGTGTTAATACGGAAATTAGTGGTAATAATTTAACCTTAACGGGGATAGTCGCCAGCGTTGATGGTCAACACCTAGTTAAAGATACCGTGACTGGTGCAGCCAGAGATGCTGAAGCACTGGGTACAGAACTAGCAGATCGTCTACGGCAACAAGGAGCGCAGGAAATTTTAGATAAAATCTTTACTGAGATCCAACGTGGTTCTTAAACTTTTGAACAAGTAGATGTGATTAGATAAGTAATCAGTGAGCAGTAATTCAGTAAATCGAGAAAAACTGATAACTGATAACTGATAACTGTATAAGCAGAACCGGGGAAGCAAAAATTACCATGCGGATTCTATTTGTTGCAGCAGAAGCAGCTCCCATTGCAAAAGTAGGGGGAATGGGTGATGTTGTCGGAGCGTTGCCTAAAGTATTGAGAGAAATGGGGCATGATGTGCGGATATTCCTGCCTTATTACGGCTTCCTGCCAGACAAAATGGAAGTGCCTCAAGAACCCATCTGGCGGGGATATGCCATGTTCCAGGACTTTGCAGTCTACGAAACTGTTCTGCCTGGTAGTGATGTTCCCTTGTATCTATTTGGACATCCTGCTTTTATACCCCGTCGCATCTACTCTGGAGAAGACGAAGATTGGCGATTTACCTTGTTTGCCAACGGTGCAGCCGAATTTTGCTGGAACTACTGGAAACCAGAAATTGTCCACTGTCACGATTGGCATACCGGAATGATTCCCGTGTGGATGCATCAAGATCCAGATATCACCTGTGTATTTACCATTCATAACCTGGCTTATCAAGGGCCGTGGCGTTGGTATTTGGAGAAAATTACCTGGTGTCCTTGGTATATGCAAGGACACAACACCATGGCAGCAGCAGTACAATATGCTGACAGAGTAAACACAGTTTCTCCCACTTATGCCGAGCAAATCAAAACACCTGCTTACGGTGAACAAATAGAAGGGTTACTATCTTTTATCAGCGGTAAATTATCTGGGATTATCAACGGAATCGATACCGAAGTATATAACCCAGCAAATGATAAATATATTGCTCAAACCTTCACTAGCGATACCTTAGAGAAACGCAAAGCTAACAAAATCGCTTTACAAGAAGAAGTAGGATTAGAAGTAAATTCCAGTGCCTTTTTAATTGGCATGGTGACACGGCTAGTAGAGCAAAAAGGCTTGGATTTAGTCATACAAATCCTGGATCGTTTTATGTCTTATACAGATGCACAGTTTGTATTGTTAGGGACAGGCGATCGCTACTACGAAACCCAAATGTGGCAATTAGCATCCCGCTTTCCTGGACGCATGGCAACTTACTTACTGTATAACGATCCCCTGTCACGTCGCATCTACGCTGGCACTGACGCCTTCTTGATGCCCAGCCGTTTTGAACCCTGCGGTATCAGCCAAATGATGGCTTTGCGTTACGGTTCTGTACCAATCGTTCGTCGTACAGGCGGATTAGTTGATACCGTATCACATCACGACCCCGTAAACGCAGCAGGTACTGGTTATTGCTTTGATCGCTACGAGCCACTAGATTTATTTACCTGCATGATCAGGGCTTGGGAAGGCTTCCGCTACAAACCCCAATGGCAGGAACTACAAAAACGTGGCATGAGTCAAGACTTCAGCTGGTATCAATCTGCCAAGCAGTATGTCAAGCTATATCGGTCACTCTATGGTTTGCCAGAAGAAGAACATACTCCACAACCAGAGTTAGTCTTAGAAACCTCCACAGCCGCTACATAACAACAAATGCAACAGTGCTGAGTAAGCTAGAAAGTACTCAGCACTGTTTGAGCGATCGCCAAGACCATACTGGTAAAGTTTTAGATTAAGATGAAAAATTAACAGGCAGATAAAACAACTTTAAGAAAAAGTCAATAAGTCTTTATTTTCGCTAGAGTGGGATAACAATCAAAGTGTGAGGATTGATACTAAATGCGAGTTTTGTTAGTATATCCAATATTTCCCAAAACCTTTTGGTCATACGAGAAAATCTTGGCATTAGTGAATCGCAAGGTTTTGTTACCGCCTTTAGGTTTAGTCACAGTAGCAGCAATCTTACCCCAAGAATGGGAATTCAAGCTGGTAGATCGCAACATTCGCCCAGCCACTGAAGCAGAATGGGCATGGGCAGATGTGGTAATTTTCTCTGCCATGATTGTCCAAAAACAAGATTTACTTGAGCAAATCCAAGAAGCCAAAAGACGTGGTAAGTTAGTCGCTGTTGGTGGCCCCTACCCCACATCAACACCTAACAACGTTCAAGATGTCGGTGCTGATTTTCTAATTCTGGATGAAGGGGAAATCACCCTGCCCATGTTTGTTGAAGCGATTCAACGGGGAGAAACCTCTGGCACATTCCGCACCACAGAAAAACCCGATGTCACAAACACACCAATACCCCGCTTTGATTTATTGGAATTTGACGCCTACGATATGATGTCGGTGCAATTTTCTCGTGGGTGTCCATTTCAATGCGAATTTTGCGACATTATTGTCCTGTATGGGCGTAAACCCCGTACCAAAACCCCAGCACAACTGTTGGCAGAGTTAGATTATCTCTACGAATTGGGTTGGCGGCGGGGCGTGTTCATGGTAGACGACAACTTTATTGGCAACAAACGTAACGTGAAGTTGTTACTCAAAGAGTTGAAAGTCTGGATGGCAGAACACAAATATCCCTTCCGATTTGACACCGAAGCATCGATTGATTTAGCCCAAGATCCAGAATTAATGGAGTTGATGGTTGAGTCTGGTTTCGCGGCGGTGTTTTTAGGAATTGAAACACCGGATGAGGATAGTTTGCAACTGACTAAAAAGTTTCAAAACACCCGTAGTTCTCTAACTGACGCCGTGCAAACCATCATCAAAGCTGGATTGCGCCCCATGGCTGGGTTTATTATTGGCTTTGATGGCGAAAAAGCCGGCGCAGGCGATCGCATCGTTCGCTTTGCCGAACAAGCCGCTATTCCCTCTACTACCTTTGCCATGTTGCAAGCATTACCCAACACTGCATTGTGGCATCGTCTGAAAAAAGAAGGACGACTGCGAGAAAATCAAGACGGTAACATCAACCAAACAACGTTGATGAACTTCATCGCCACACGTCCTTTGGAAGATATTGCTAGAGAATATGTTGAAGCTTTTTGTGCTTTATATGACCCAGTGTGCTATTTAGATCGTACCTATCGCTGCTTCATGATGATGGGTTCACCAAACTGGAAAGCACCATTCAAAATGCCAGAGTGGGTAGTTGTTAAAGCATTACTAATTGTTATTTGGCGACAAGGCATTAAACGAGAAACCCGTTGGAAATTCTGGCATCATTTGTTTAGCATTATTAAGCATAATCCAGGAGTTGCAGAGCATTACCTCTCAAGTTGCGCTCATAATGAGCATTTTCTAGAATATCGCCAAATAGTGCGCGATCAAATAGAAAGTCAGCTAGCTGAATATTTAGCCCAGGGTGCAGAAAAACCATATGTACTAGTGGAAGCGAAAGCAGAAGCATTAGGGGTGTAGGGGAGATGAGGGGGATGAGGGGGATGAGGGGGATGAGGGAGATGAGGGAGTAATTTTCTACGCGTCCCCGCGTCCCCGCGTCCCCGCGTCCCCGCGTCCATTCCCAATTCCCAATTCCCCATTCCCAACCTACGCGACAGTATAGTATTCAAGCGAACAAGATATCATTTTTTATAAATCAAAAACACCGAACCAATTGACCCCAAATTTTCCACATAAATTTTATTGTTGTAATACAATCCTGGAGACATCCCACCATCAAATAACATTCCTTCTTGAATGTTTCCCAAACAGTTATTACGAGCAATACCATTCAGCACATCATCAAACATTTCTGGTAATAACTCTTGATTAATAGAAGATGACTCTATCTCAGAATTCGCTTTCGCATCATTTACTAACAGTATTACATATCCTTGATTTGTCACAGCTACCATCGAGCGATTAGTCGCACTTTTACAAGCAAACTCACCCAAATCTTGACAAATATCTTTAAATTTACCCTGACGATAAAACCTGCCATTACCTCCTACTAAATTGTAGTTAAGAATATTATTTTTTCTTCTTCCAGCTTGGATTGTAGCTTGCCGCTGCTGCGGTGTACCTCCAGATATCCCAAACGAAGAACGCTTATTTCTAAAGTCTCCTGAATACTCCACTCCCCGCGAAATATTTAATCCTTGTGGTTGATCATCTGTATCTATATAGTCAGCATTAATCGCTGCGATCGCGGCTTGTCCATTTAATTTGGAATTCCCATCACTGATGAGTTCACGAAACTGTTTTGGGACATATTCTTTACGCAGCCTGCCTCTAGCATCTTTAGCGTATAACTTGTGAGCTAAACCAACATTAACTTTAAAATCTAATGCTGGGGATTGAGGATTAAAAATAATTACATGGTTGATACCTTTTTTACTTTTTTCACCTCGGTTATTGGTTTTAAAAAATTCAAGGCTGAATTTAGCATCTTTACCAGAACAACTTTTAGATGCTTGGGCGATAGAATTTGCTTTTATTGCTTGACATCCTGATAATAAGCTGCCTGTCACTATCAAGATAAATAATAAAATTAACTTTTTTGTGGACATGTGTGAATAAATTAGAATTCCAAACGCTACCAAGATCCAGTCCTGCGATCGATTTTCGGATGCTAGATTACTATACGCGACTCAAGCGAGAATATAAATGCCAAATTGAGCAGGTTGTAATTTTTTTACAGCAAACTACCTCAGAAATCGTCTTTAAGCAAGAGTATATAGATACCAACACTAAACATAGCTATCGAGTCATCCGGTTATGGGAGCAAGATCCGACAATACTTCTAGCTCACCCTGCTCTTTTACCACTAGTTACCTTGGCTCGTAATGACTCACCCAACATTTTGTTAGAACAAGTCGCAGAGCAGATCGATATGATTGAAGAAACAATAGAGCGACAAAATATATCAGCTTGTACACAAATCCTGGCTGGTTTGCGGTTCAACAAAAATTTAATTCAACAATTATTAGCTTGAATTTTGTAGTGGCGTGTTTAGCCTGAAATGATGCAATAAACTCTGTAGTGGCGTGTCTAGCCTTAAATGTTGCAAAAAAATTGTAGGTTGGATTGAGGAACGAAACCTAACATGGATATAGGTGTTGGGTTTGACTCCGTACCCTATGGGATCTTGCTACAACCCAACCTACATCTATTAAATCTAATACACCAAAATAGCTAAAACAGTCCACTAGCTATTTACAGTAGATCGCAGGTAACTGAGGTACAAGTGTTAAGAACAAATTCATATAAAAAAAGACTTTTAACCCGTTCCGTGGGTTTAAGTCCCTATTACAAAACTTAATCACGAATTACGTTAGCGTTAGCGAAGCGGTAGCGATAGCGTAGCGTAAAGCCTGCGGCATAGCTTCGCTTAGAGCGAGTCATCGAGCGTCGGTACGAGCGTCAGCGGTAGCGACGAAGGAGCGTCATTACGAATTACGAATTATTTAACCCTATTCCCTGCTGTATATTTTTAATTTACTTTTTATAGCTTATTAGTTAATGACAACCTCAAGTAATAAATTATAGAAATTTTATTTATTTTTTTAATTAGCCTTTGGTTTTCTGATAAATTTAATGGAAGTAGATTTTCACATTTTCTTAGTGTTTGTCTATCTTGTTACTTTTTGTGATTGCCGCAGTATTTCCTAGACCTTCTAATTGAGAACTGAGGCATGGAACCTAGTATATTTTTGGATGTCTTAGCGAGTCTACAAAGATTATTTGTAGGCTATGTCCCAGCTGCTGTTTTAGGTAGTTTCGTTGGATATTTAATAGGTATAAATGACACAATTTATCAAGCATTTAGACGGATATTTCAAATTCCGCATAGTTTCCCTCCCATAGCATTATTACCTATTACACTCACAGCATTTAGAGAAAACGAACCTGCCGCCATCATCATAGTTTTTCTGGGAACTCTCTGGACAATTATTATTAATACGGCGATAGGTATGCGACATTTTCGTAGACAAGAAAATAACTTTCGAGTAGCTATTTTTCATACATTTCATGCTCTGAAAGTTGGTATTTGGGTAGCATGGTTTACAGTAATTGCTACGGAAATGTTGATAGGCCCAAAAGGATTAGGTTTTCTCGCCTGGGATGGTTATAAATCTGGCAATGCTAATAACGTCCTTGAGGCAATACTTTATATTGGTATTATTGGTTTTTCGTTGGATCAGTTATTAGATGTTACTGGAAACATTCTGTCGCAAATGGTCTCAGATGGGAAAAAATAGATGTGTTTTGGAAATTGGGAGAATTGAATATTAAGCTGATGTACTTTTAAGTTGCATTATTCGGATTGCTAGAAAGCAGCAAAGACGCGGAGATTTACATCTTGCATCTAGCAGTTAACGTTGATTGAATTTACCATCTGTAGCATTTGTAATTGGTATAAAATTAATATGGTAAGCTAGTAAAATCTAATTAAAATTATGCAGTAAAAAACCTTGTACTTAGTGACGCAAAATTTTACAAATGCTGTTAAATAATCGCTACCGAGTGATTCAGGCGTTGGGAAGCGGTGGATTTGGTGAGACTTTCCTCGCAGAAGATACTCAAATGCCCTCCAGTCGGCGCTGCGTCATTAAACAGCTTAAACCAATTCAAAATAACACTCAGATATACCAACTGGTGCAAGAACGGTTTCAGCGAGAAGCAGCTATTTTAGAAGATTTAAGCGGTTCTACTGACCAGATTCCCTCATTGTATGCCTATTTTCAGTCAGAAGGTCAGTTCTACGTGGTGCAAGAGTGGGTTGAAGGTGACACCCTGACAGCCAAAATTCAACAACAAGGATTATTGAGTGAAAGTGCAGTTCGGAAAATATTAGTTAGCTTATTACCAGTTTTGGGGTATGTCCACTCTCAGCGGATTGTTCACCGTGACATCAAGCCAGATAACATTATTTTGCGCCGTCGCGATGGCAAACCAGTGCTGATAGATTTCGGTGCAGTGCGGGAATCAATGGGAACAGTGGTGAATTCTCAAGGATTACCTACTAGTTCAATTGTGATTGGCACGCCGGGATATATGCCTAGTGAACAAGCCGCAGGTAGACCAGTTTATTCGAGTGATTTATATAGTTTAGGCATGACTGCCATTTATCTCCTAACGGGGAGACAACCACAGGAAATTGAGACAGATCCCCGAACCGGAGAAATTGTTTGGCGTCAACACGCTTTGAATGTTAGCCCTACATTAGCAATGGTAATTGACCGAGCGATCGCCTATCATCCACGCGATCGCTACCCTACAGCCAAAGAAATGCTAGAAGCCTTGCAAAATGAACCTCCATCAGTAGCAACACCCCAAAACATAGTTTCTGTTAGTTCACCGACTTCCCCTCAAAGAGCAAATCAAAGCAATCGACGTAGAATCTTTGTAGGTAGTTTAATGACTGGTTGTTTGATTGGTGCTGGGGTAATTATTGGTTTGGCTATCAACAACAACCAACAACTACAACCAGTAGCACAGTCCACACCTACATCTAGTAAACAAGCCACAATTGCTCAAGAACCCCAAGACACTGCACCAATAGTCACACCCCAACCAACTCCGAGTTTTTCTAATTCTTCTCCCACAGCAATTTCTAGCGAAACCCCTGCCGCTGAACAACCAACATCAACACAAGCTGGCAAACCTTATTTGGGTATTCAGATGGTGACGCTGACACCAGAAGTTAAAGAAAAAATCAATAAACAATTTGGCGATCGCATCAATATTACAACAGATAGTGGAGTTTTATTAGTTCAGATTGTCCCCAACTCTCCAGCATCTATCGCCGGATTACAACCTGGTGACGTGATTCGCAGTATTAATAATCAACCTGTTACTAAACTTGAAGAAATAATCAAGTTAATTGAAAACAGTACAATTGGCAGCCCTTTACTAATCGAAATAGAACGTAATAGGCAGCTTTTCAAAGTGACAGTTACTCCTACATCATTGCCAGCACAAAGCGAGCCAACACAAACTGGTAAACCTTATTTGGGTATTCAGATGGTGACGCTGACACCAGAAGTTAAAGAAAAAATCAATAAACAATTTGGCGATCGCATCAATATTACAACAGATAGTGGAGTTTTATTAGTTCAGATTGTCCCCAACTCTCCAGCATCTATCGCCGGATTACAACCTGGTGACGTGATTCGCAGTATTAATAATCAACCTGTTACTAAACTTGAAGAAATAATCAAGTTAATTGAAAACAGTACAATTGGCAGCCCTTTACTAATCGAAATAGAACGTAGTAGGCAGCTTTTCAAAGTGACAGTTACTCCTACATCATTGCCAACACAAACTGATAAACCATCACCATAAGCGGCTATTTAAATAATTCGTAATTCGTAATTCGTAATTCGTAATGACGCGACGCTCCTGTGT
>NZ_JCACKM010000072.1:0-34782 GCF_059505385.1 Desmonostoc vinosum | reverse complement strand
CAGGCTTTACGCTGACGCTCGTACCGACGCTCGATGACTCGCTAACGCTACCGCTACGCTAACGCTATCGCGGACTCGCTACCGCTACGCTCTAAGCGTAGCTATGCCGCAGGCTTTACGTCATTTGTTATTGATTATTCCCCGTGTCTTTGCGTCTCCCTCATCTCCCTCATCCCCCTCACCTCTAGCCCTCTGCTCTCTTAAAACTGATACAATGGCGAAATGAGAGCCAGGATTGAAAATCAAGTGCTTTTTATTCACCACGAGGACTTACCAGAGTTTAAAAAAGGCGGTTCTGTGGTGAGAAATTCCTATTTTTGGGCCTTGCGTTCAATTGCTGGGAAAGCTACGCGCTATCGTGATTGGGAATATGAACCAGAGGTTTGGCTGGCGCTTTCGCGGATGCTTTTATCGTTTACCGAATCTGGATATTTAGGTTACTCTGAAACTGTGCTGGAGTTTCCCCAATCTCAAGGGGAAATTCCCAGTACACTGCGAGATGTGTCAACTTGGGAGTAATATCAAGTTCGCGTAAAAGGGACTGGGGACTGGGTGTAAAATCGAAAAATGAAAACTTATCATTAGGATTGACGCGGGGACGCGGAGAGTTTTGAATAATTAAGTGATTACCTGAACTTGATGTCGGCTGATGCACTTTTATGCATAGTACCAATTACCACAACCTGTCATAATCTTCATGTCAGGCCACTGGTTCAGGAGAAGTTCTACTAAATGGTATTCCAGAGAAGGACTTGGTTGCTTGTTCTATTTATGCTCGCATTAGTTAGTGCGATCGCTTTTCAAATTATCCACATATCCCAGACTGAAAAATTATATCCCATGAGTGTGTTGCAAAAGGGATATGAAACCAAAACGGAAAATTTATATCCCGTTCAATTTTTCATGGGAAGAAATAGAAGCGGATATGCATATGTCAATCAAGCCGCACAATTAGTTGTCCAACCTCAGTTTGATTACGCAGGAAAATTTTCTGAGGGATTTGCACCTGTACGTGTCAATAATAAATGGGGATTCATCAACCTTCAAGGACAGATCAGCATTTCTCCCCAGTTCGATAAAGTTGGTGAATCAAGTTCTTTTCATATTGATGATGATTGGTTATCAAGTTCTTTTTCGGAAGGATTGGTAGGTGTCAAACTTAACGGTAAATGGGGATTTATCAACCAAAGTGGAAAGTTAGTAATCCCTTACCAATACGATAAAGTACAGCAATTTTCTGGTGGTATCGCAACTGTTAAAGTTAATGGTTTGTGGGGCGCTATCAACCCAGAAGGCAAATGGATTCAACCAGTGTTCTATAAGTCCCGATTTGAGCTTGCGGACACATTCTCGATCCAGTTTTTTCAAGGCATAGCGACGTTCCGCGATCCCAAAACATACAGGGTTACATCATACCGGGATAAATCAGGGCTGGTGGTAGGCGACTTTAACAATCCACCCAAGTTAGCTAAGGAGTTTCAGGAAGAACTCGCCATTATTAAAGTACCGTTGTGGGCTAAACAGCAAGGACGCGATGTTACACCTGTAGTTGCCACCTCTGAATATGATTTTGGTTATTCAGCAGCAGAAAAATGTGGTTTTCAGAATAAACAAGGAAAAGCGGTCATCGAACCACAATTTGATGGCTGTCAAGGCTTTTCACAAGGATTAGCAGCTGTTCGAGTAGATGAAAAATGGGGCTATATTAACAGAACTGGCAAGTTCATTATTAGCCCGCAATTTGATTATGCTGATAGCTTCATTGAAGAACGTGCTTTAGTAGTTTCTAATGGCAAGATTGGTTTTATCAACACAACTGGCAAAATTGTGATTAAACCAGAGTTTCAGATAGATCCCAAGTTGGCCACTATTTATGAGAAAAAACCTACTTTTATACTTGAAACATGGAAATCATTATTGCAAGAGCGTGGCTTGCAGGTTAACTTATCTTCAATAGAGAAATTGCGTGCCCAGCAGTTTAACCCGTCTTCAAAAGAAGTGCTAAAAAGTCGTTTTTCTAACGGGCTTGCAGCTGTCGCAAAAGATAGTAAATGTGGATACATAGACAAAACTGGTAAATTCATCATTCAACCTCAATTTACTGAGTGTGAGCAATTAGACCAATACGGAGTTGCTCAAGTAGTTCGTCAAAATGGGGTTATTGAACAAGGAAATAATTGGGATGAATATCTTTATATCAATAGTGAGGGTAAAATATTTCCCAAAAGCATTACTCCAAATTCACTTAGCAAGTTCTATCCAGCTAGGATTAAACTACTGGTTTCAGTGATGGCGTGTTTGTTGTGGATTGTCGCTATTAGCTTTCATGAGTTTGGACATGCAATAGTAGCATATTGGGGTGGCGATCGCTCTGTCAAAGATAAAGGTTATTTAAGCTTTAATCCCAGTCGATACATCAATCCTCTACACAGTATCATCCTGCCAGGAATTTTCTTAGTCACAGGTGGAATAGCTTTACCTGGTGCAGCAGTTTATATTGAATTTGATGAAATTCGCAATCGCTTGTGGTCAAGTGCTACAGCCGCAGCAGGCCCCATTGCTAGCATACTTTTTGGATTGCTATTAGTTCCCATATTTCATTTCAGCATTGCTGGGAATTTACCACACTGGTTCTGTGCATTTATCGCTATTTTTATTAATTTACAGTTTTTCATGGCGCTGTTGAATTTACTACCAATTCCGCCATTAGATGGTTCTCGAATTATTGGTGTTTGGCTACCATTGAGGTTACGAAATCGCAGTGGAATTATATCTTTAATTGGACTATTTTTTATTTGCTTTCTGTTACCCTTTATCTCAATAGCCCATTTACTCTTTCTTATTCCTATTGCTTTTACCCTTGCTTTAGGAATTTCTGAGGAATTCTCTGCGGGTGGTTGGTATTTATTTGATCGTTGGTATACAGTATTACCTCTGTTGATTGCTGGTATTGTTTATCTGATTTATAAACCAGCATTAATCTTGCAATTTGCAGGTTTCGTAATAGAATTTTTCTCACCCAAAGCAGCACTAAAAATGTATGATAACGCCATCAAAATAGATCCGAAAAGTGCTTGGTCATGGGAACGTAAAGCATTGATTCTCTTCAAAATGGAAACTGCATGGAACTGTGTAAAAATAATACCTGCATGGGAAGAAGCAATTAAACTTGATCCTCATAATCGTTTCTCGCGCAGAATGTTCATTCTAGATCTAAGGTCGGCTTTGATATGGGATAAATCTTTTGAACCACAACTAATAGAAGCACTTGAAAAATATACTGAACTTTATGCCAAGGATGGTTGGGGATGGGGTGTAAAAGCTTTAACATTAGATGAGCTTGGGAATGGTCAAGAAGCACTATCAGCTTGGGAAAAAAATATTAAACTCGATCCTAGCGATCGTTTTAAATGGCGGGTGCGGATGAAAGAATCGACTTTAGAATGGTTAAGAAGCTAAGCAAGCATCCAGTTGTATGGCGATTTGCTGCCGAATATCTGTCATGGCTGTGTTTTTTTAAGCCTCATATTAGGATCATTATAGAAAAAACTCCGCACGTCCCAAAAGGATCATAATATTTAAAGCCACAATAGAAGTTGCTATGCTTGAGGCGCTAATTATGGAGGAATTATTAACCTTGAAAGACTTGCTCCTTAAAGGCGATGTTCAAGGAGCATTAATTATAGTTGCAGAATTGGCAGAAATGAGCCGAAATGACATCATCAAGACAATTCGTAGTTATGCAGTAATTTTGCTATTACATCTCATTAAACAACAAGCTGAAAACTGCACAACTCGTTCTTGGGAAGTCTCAATTCGGAATTCAGTTCGAGAAATTCAACGAGAAAATAAGCGTCGCAAAGCTGGAGGTTATTACCTGACTTTAGATGAACTATTAGAAACTTTAGAGGAAGCTTATTTAAATGCCATTGATGAGGCAACGCTGGAAGTACAAGAAGGTCGTTATGAAGCAGAAGAGTTAGAAAAGTTGGTTAATAAAAAAGAGATTATAAATTACGCTTTGGCTTTAATTTCGCCAGGAGAGTCAAGTTAATTGGCTAAACAAAGACTTGATACACTATTAATAGAACTTAATTTATGTTCTTCTCGCGCCTTGGCACAGCGTTTAATTCAAGCGGGGGAAGTGACTGTTAATATGCAGGTGATTGATAAACCTGGTACAGAAGTAAATATTTTATCTCAAATACAAATTAAAAAGCGATCGCCTTTCGTTTCTAGAGGTGGAGAAAAGCTTTCCAAAGCCTTAACTGTGTTCGCCATTCCAGTTGCAGGTCGTGTTTGTATCGATGGTGGCATTTCTACAGGTGGCTTTACTGATTGTCTCCTGCAAGCTGGAGCTAAATTAGTCTACGGAATTGATGTCGGTTACGGACAAGTTGATTGGCGATTGCGAAATGATTCGCGGGTAATTTTGCGTGAACGTACTAACTTGCGACAACTACAACCAGATGATTTGTATGGTGAAGATGATCCTGTATCTGATTTGGCGGTGGTTGATGTATCATTTATTTCCCTCACTAAGATTTTGCCTGCTTTGTGGCAACTAACAAAAGCTCCTAGAGAAGCTGTATTGTTAGTCAAGCCACAGTTTGAAGTTGGTAAATCTCGTGTGGGTAAAAAAGGTGTTGTCCGTGATGCCAACGACCAAGCTGATGCTATTTTCCAGGTTTTGCAAGTATCTCAAGCATTAGGATGGAGATATAGAGGCTTAACTTGGTCGCCGCTAACAGGCCCTGCTGGAAATATTGAATTTCTTCTGTGGTTGGGAACCGAAAATGAAACTCCACCGCCTGAGTTAGAAGCAATTAAGCAAGTGACCAAATCAGCTATGGCTGACTTGCGACAGCATTAGACATCGTAAATGAGACACTCTACTGAGTCTGGATGGCGATCGCAATAGTTATCCAAAGAGGTTTTGTGTTGTTTTGCTTGGTGTTGGTGAGATTTCTCAGCTTGCAATTCTTCCACAATATCCCAAGCTACAGCACAACCAGCAGAATCACTACCGTCTAATTCACAAGTAGAACGAGCTTCGGTAATGGCATCGACAATAACCTGCTCAAGATTTGCGCCTTTTCCCAAATTTAAGGTTGTGGTCATGATACTTTCACCTTTGTTTACTAACAGAGATAGACTTTGAGCTTTCAATGACCTTAAGAAGCTCACAATCTTCAGTTTAGATAGCTTCACAAAATTATGCGGTAGTAAACACCGTCATCTTTTGAGCAAAATCTAGTAGGAATTACCCTCTTGTCATTTTTGAGGCAAAAAGGTAACAAAGCTTTGCTAGTAGTATTTACCAGCAAAGACGGTCATTTTCTCAATTTTGCATCGGAAATTGATAATGTAAATGAATTGTCAGAAGACCTTGATAGAAGTTGATAAACTCTCACGAATGGTAACAATTAATAAAATAATTCTTAGTTATTCTCAATGAATGGGGAGTAGGGAGTAGGGAGTGGGGAGTAGGGAATGAGGGGAAAATAACCAATGACAAATAACTATTGATTAATCTTTAATTCTTGTTGCAAACGATACAAAATTGTCTTTTGATCAACTTGGGAAAGAATTTCTTGAATGACGCTGCTAACACCTAATTGTCCCCAAGTGCAGCCTTTTTCAAGATAGATTTGAGCAGCCTTGCCAACAGAATATGCACCATAACCAGCAATGCCAGCTTGGGCGATCGCACTGCCTGCAAAGGCTGTAATATTGGTGGGATTATCACCTGTGGTAATAGCAGCTGTACTCTTACCCAAACCTAACAAAAAGCTACTGCCTAGTTCTCCTAGTAGTAAGCCACCGGAACTAAATAAAATCGTTTTGAGAATTTTCCCAGCTTCATAACTGGTCATGGGTAGACCATACAATCTTGCTAGAGAGCGAATTAAAGCTAAGTCGGCAATTGTACCGCCGATCACATCTAAGATAGCGATGGGATTTAGTCCTACTACTACGGCTTTGTATTTGGTGAATTGCCAAATGATGTCTTCGGCCTCTTGTTCGCGCGAGTCGATAGTTTTTTGGGCGATCGCAGCTTCTGCATCTCGTGCTTGGATGAGTGCATTTAAAGCCAGAAGCGATCGCCCCTCACGATTGAGAATGTTGAGAATTGTCTGCTTGAGTTCGTCTACCTGTGGCGGTGGCGTTTCCCACTCATAACCAACACTACCATCAGGCCATTCTGCTCGTATTTCCATTGGTGCTGGTTCCGCCGCCACCATGACAATTTCATCGGGCAACAGAGGTTTTGCTTGAGAATGTCCCGCACCCAATTGTTGCAAATTTTGATAAATCGCTGAGCGATCTATATCAGGATAAAGGTCTATTTTATTAAAGACCAAAATCAAGGGTTTTTGTGCTTGCCGCAACTCCAACAGTGCTTGATACTCAGTGCGCGTAATATCACCAGACACGATAAATAAAATCAAATCAGCTTGACGCGCCACTTCTCGCGCCATTTGCGCCCGTGATTCCCCCGCAATTTCATCTAACCCCGGCGTATCAATTAACTCTACTTGTACCTTCCCTCCAGGCTGCCAACGCACAGAACGCGGCCATTGAGTCACACCATTGAGGGGGCCTGTTTGCAGAACCTTATCTCCTAGCAAAGCATTCAACACCGCTGATTTACCACGACTCACTAAACCAAAAGCGGCAATTCTAATCACATTAGAGTCTAACTTATTGAGTGTTGCACTCAGAGCTTCCAATTCTGGTTTCACCAAACCTGCCAATTCTGGATTGGATAGCCTTTGTCCTGACTTGCGAAGATATCCATACCAAGATAGCGCTTGTCTGAGACTAGCGCGGGCACGATTTAAATGAGTTTCTTGCAGATTACGACCAACCGACATAATATCAATGCTTTTTTTGTAGGAGTAATAATTTGTAACTGATTCTTGAGAAGTGCAACTTCAGCTTCTAGGATTTCTAATCGTTGTTCGACCGTTTCTGACTTGATTGATAAGCTAAAAAACATCTAAATTACATAATCAAATTAAATAAAACTCTTGTGGAGTGGGCATCTTGCCCGCTCTAACTATGCAAGTTATATGTGGAACAGTTTATAACTTCAGTTTTTTAGTTTTCTGACAAGGAAGCTATCCTAATATTGTAGGATTGCGATCGCCCATTTTCCCAGCTTGCTCCCCAACGCGATCACCTGAGCGCAGCCCAAAGTTGAGACGTGACTCTAGTCCTGTCTGACCAATTATGTCTTACCAAAAGTTTACTATTGCAAAGTTAAAAAAGCAGTTTGGGCTAAAGTTTTACGAAGGGCGATCGCAGGTAATTCAGCCTCAAGCGATCGCCCCGAGTGACTATCTGCGAGAAACGATTCGCCGTAACCTAGATTTGGCGCTGGGAGTTGGCACCGAAAAGATTCGGTCTGAGTTAATTGTTGCACCCTTATTAGTTGAAATTAGAGAGCATTTTGAGCAGAAAATTAGCATTTTCTCAGGTAAAGAATTCAATGTAGATGATGATGCTGGTCTCAATGGCTACTGCGATTTTTTGATTAGTGGCTCTCCTGAGTTGTTAGAAATCACAGACCCGGTGTTGGTGATTGTGGAAGCTAAACAAGATTCACTCAATGCTGGGATTGCTCAATGTGTAGCGGCAATGGTTGCAGCACAACAGTTTAATGAAGTTCAAGGGAATCCCATTCAAACCATCTATGGGGCTTCGACGACGGGGAAACTGTGGAAATTCATCGCCCTAGACAAAACAACTGTGACGATTGATCTCAATGAATATACCTTGCCTCCACTGGAAGACGTGCTTTCGTTTTTGGCAGCGATGATGCAGCCGCGATCGCATTGAAAGCCCTCCAAGTAAGCCGACTTGTGGAAGCAGAAAATTTCACAAGGCAACTTTTTAGAATCTTCTCCCTTCAGGCATGGGGTAGATGTCAAAACAGCAGTATTTATATTCCATAAGACCGGGGATAAGGCTTGAGAAGTTTCTTCGCCTGATAAATATAAACAACATTGACAACAACCCCACCACGCCGAATCGGTATTGTTTCAATCTCACTCAAGCTACTAAAGTAAGTTCGATAATTACTCATTAAATCTTTTCTGAGATTAAAAGGCGAAGTCGTAATATACAACGCATCTTTTCCCAACCATTGCTCAGCCCTAGACCAAAAAGCAAAGCCGCGTAAATCCTTACCAATATCAAAGCAGGTAATCGGTATTTGATCTGCGGGTTTGAGAGCCATAGCAATTGGCCCGCCTATATAATAACGATTCGTAAAAATAAAGCTAGAATTCTGTAACGCTGCACCGAAGATTGTAGACGCAGCAAAACCACGCCGGAGTTGCTGAACATCAATCAGTTCTGTAGAGGGGTCATTCTTGGGAGGCAAAAACCCGCCCATCAGAGCATATTGACTCGGCTTTTGCAATATACCTGTCGTTACTTGCAATAGAGCAATGAGTAAAATACTACTCACCATTATCCCTGAACCTAAAAGCCATCGTCGTACCGAACGCCGGGATTGCTGTTCCCAAATCACTGCTTGTTGTCCTAAGAGCAAAGTTATCCCCCAAAATCCTGGCATCGACCATGCTGGTAAAATTTGTCGATATCCTCCGATCAGAGTAAACCCAAAAATTACTGGCAACGAAACCCATAGAATTAATAGCTGACTCGCTGGGAAATATTTCTCACAGACTAATGATTTGTGAGAAAAAACTGGAATTCTTCTCAAAAACACTGCCCCCAAACTCACCCACCAAAGCGGTAATCCTATAGTTGGAAACAAGTAAACTACCTGTGCCAAACAAACAACTACCACACTCAAAAAACTATAGCCACTTCTGGGAACTGCTCGTTCTGATTGAAAGCGAAAGGATACCCAATCATGCTGTATATTCCAAAACACAATCGGGAAGATCGTAACAAGAAACAAGCCTAGTCCTAGCCATGCCCAAGGGGAACGTATTACACAGCGGTGCGGTGGACTTGTTAAACAAAAACCAATCAACCCCAATCCCAATAAAAAACCATGGTATTTGCTGAGACAAGCTAATCCCACCAAAATACCTAAAATTGCTAAGCGATAGCTGGGAATGTATGAATTTCGGTGACTGGGTTTTTGAGTTTCTGGCTGCCGAAAAAACTCACTAGTCGCACAGTATAAACTGGCTGACCAAAAAAACATGAGTGGACTGTCAGGTAAACTCAGAATGCCAAAGCCAACCAAAAAAATTGGGCTGATGGTGACGATCGCTAATGTCAATCTGGCAGCTTGAGCAGAAAATAGTCTTTTGCTAGTCAAATATAATAGTATCAAACTGCCGGTGTGCCCAAGCAGCGCTCCCAAGCGAATCGTAAATTGAGAGACAACACCAGTCAACCACGGCCCAAAACCAGTTGTCAGCGCTACGAGAACTGGGTGATCGAAATAGCTCCAGTCAAGATGTAAACTATAAAGATAGTAGTAAGCTTCATCAAAGCTAGGATAAAACCAGTAAGCAATTAAGCCGCGAAACAGCAGTCCCCCAACCAGCAAACAAAGCACTAACTGATTAGTTTTTTGTGCCAACCATTTCTGAGCTATTTGCATTTACTCAAATCCTTACCCTTGATATCAATACTTGCGATAAATTCTCCAGAACGCGTCTTGAGAATACCACATTGGACTACCTAAATATAAAAAAGTATTGGCAGCTGATTATATCAAGGCTTTTTTGTGTATCTATACCTTATCTATCGCAAACGTTGATTAGTATAAAATCAAACTTATAATTCCGCTGTGGTTACTTATTCCCCATACTTCTCCTGTCGGAGACGCTAACGCCTAGCAAGATCCCGCAGGGTACGACTTCGCTCAGCACAAGTTCCCCATTCCTTGTCTTCTTGAATAATTTAGACTAGTTGCAAGTTATCAGTATTTAATAGTCGATAGTGAGTAACAAAAAATATAAAACAATAGACCACTAGAAATTTTATATTTTTTGAATGTAAATAAATGTGGTGAAAGCTACTATTTTTTGATAAATTACTGTTTGTTGAATTTACAGTAGAGTGTCAAGAGTACATGACCCATACACTCTGACTAATACAACTGATAGACTAGGCTCAGAGCAAAGTTACAGTAGCTAAAACGCTTAAGAAAATTAGATATGTGAAACAATTGAAAATTAAGGGTTTTGAGAGAAGTCTGAATAGTGGCTTTCGCTGATTCAGAACTTCAATAATTTTAAATTTATTAGCAGTAAGTAAAGCTATAGTGTATTTAGCAATGTTGCTGTTAATGTGATTAAGGTTAAGTCCTACTGCCAAAGTATTTTAACAATTACTTTAGAAACGCACTCTAACTCGATGACAGGCAAAAACGCAAGACATAATGCATTTCTGCGGCTAGTGTCTGGTAATGGAGCAGCTTTTGGGTCAGAATCTCGCTACTCGCTGTTCCCTACTAAAGAGGTGGTAATTGGACGAGACCCCAGCTGCCAAGTTGTCTTGGATGCCATGATGTACCGGATGGTATCTCGTCGTCATGCAGTGGTTCGTCCCCTCTCTTCATCCCCAGATAATCAACTCAGTTGGGTAATTTGCGATTTGAATAGCGCTAACGGCACTTATTTGAATGGGCAACGATTATATGGATGTCAAGAATTACACCCTGGCGATCGCATTTCTTTAGGCTCTGATGGGCCACAATATGTTTTTGAGTATGAAGCAACTTCCCTGCCAACTGTAACGACAGTTAACCAAGTTCCGCCACTGCCATCGGCGGCGAACTATCCAACACAGTCAAAGGTTGATTCAGTTAGCTTTACTCAACTATTTCCAATTATTTCTACTGGTAAAGATTTAACTCGCAAAGCTTACCTTGTACCAGGAATTCTCACAGTCGTATTCGTGGTGCTGATGTTTCGTACAGTAGGTCAACCCCAACTCAATCAATTGATTGTGGCGACTTACATAGCTTTTGCTGCTTATTATTTCGTTTACCAACTTTGCGGTAAACAAAAGCCTTGGTGGGTGCTAGTAGGTGCAGCATTGGGTACTTGCCTAATTTTGCTCAGTCCCCTATTAGATTTATTTATCTTTGTGTTTCGTGGGATTCTCCCTGGAAGCTTACCCTCAGCTCAAGAACCAATCACCTTTACAGAGTTGCTAGTGCGGATGTTCTTTGGTGCGGGGTTGATGGAAGAATTACTCAAAGCATTGCCTATATTGGGTGCATTTGCTCTCGGTCGATTACTGTCCTCACCTTGGCGGGAACGTGTAGGTGTTTGGGAACCTTTAGATGGCATTCTGTTGGGAACGGCTTCTGCTGTAGGTTTTACTCTATTGGAAACTCTAGGTCAATATGTGCCAGAAGTGACTCGCAACGTCGCACAACAGGTGGGTATAGGAGCTGCGGGTCAATTAGTGGGTTTGCAATTGCTGATTCCGCGCATCTTAGGCTCAGTGGCAGGACATATGGCTTACAGTGGATACCTGGGGTATTTCATTGGATTAGCAGTTCTCAAACCTAGTAGAAGTTGGCAAATCCTCCTAGTTGGTTATCTCAGTGCCTCCGCACTACACGCTTTATGGAACGCTACAGGCTCTATCAATACTTTGCTGCTGGTAGTTGTAGGAGTTTTATCTTACGCCTTTTTGATGGCGGCAATTCTCAAAGCTCGGGCACTGTCACCAACGCGATCGCAAAATTTTGCTACTCGCTTTTTAGGGCCTAAGTAAAGCGACGCGGTGACGCGGTGATGGGGTGACGCGGAGATGCAATTTGAATGATTATTAGCTTACCGCAAGATAGGCGATCGCTGTTACATTAGTTTTGAGTTTTCACAATTCCCGATTTCTTTCAAGAAATTGGGAAATTGCTTTTCATAATTCCAAAATCTCCGCATCTCCCCGTCCCCCCATCCCCGCGTCAGTCTTAACGATAAGTCTACAACTAAACTTGATATTATCCTGGCAGTTGCTTTTTCAGAGCCTCTAAAGAAGCCCAGCGATGATCAAGTGGCTGTTCCGAAGTATTATTAATAGTCTTGTTCAAAATACCTGGACAGTTGAGGTTACATAGCTGGCGCTGAGGCATTTCTAAGCACATCTGCTCGTACAGCCACTCATTAGCATAAAAGTAACCATCGGGTGATAAAGTTTCTATCAAATCTTCCATAGCTACTTCTCGTTCTAGTGGCAAATCATTAAACTGATTAGCAACTTCGTCTAACCAGATGATTTCCTTCGTATCAACTACTAAACGATAATTGTACTGCTGTAAGCAGCGATTGCAGGTACAAGTAATAATTGCTTCTGCTTGACCAGATACTTCCAAATAATTGCCGTGATGCTGTACACGCACCCGGCCACGGACTGGCGTTAAAGTTTCTAGACCAGGCAAAAATTCCTTAACTTCAACTTCCTCTGTCCGCTCCGGTGCTTTAGTAAGCTGCGGAATATAGATTGCGTCCATAGGATTAATGAAAATATACTCAGGAAAACTTATGCCAATTATCAGCATAATTACTGATAATACATCTTTAAGTTTAACTTTTTAGTGAAAGTAGAAATTAGCTATATTAATTAGCATGTTATGGTTCGCCTGCTGGCCGGACAACTAGATGACGATGCGGTTCTTTGCCACGACTAAAAGTTTCCAAATCCCCAAAGTCTTTGAGGAATGTGTGGACTTGACGCCGTTCAGCTGAACTCAGAGATTTAATTTCGACTTCTCTACCAAAAGAACGTACCTCTTGGGCAGCAGTTTCTGCTAATGCTCGAATTTCTGCTTGTCTTTTGACGCGGTAGCCATCCAACTCAATGGTATAAGAGGCTTGCCCTTCTTGCAGTTGGTTGAGGTTAAGAACAGAGTTAGCTAGATATTGAATGGCATCCAATACAGAACCATCAGGGCCAATCAGCAGTTGGATTTGTTCTGGCTGCAAGTTGGTTTGATCAATCGTCAACCAGTAATTATCTGGTTCTTGGGAATCGTCTTCTTGAGATTGAGCAATTTCTAAATTACCCTTAATCTCAGCAGATATCCCAAAGAGTTCGAGCAGTGTTTTTAACCACTGCTGACCTCGTTGCATGGGATTGTTGCTCATGTTCAGCTTGTAGCTTTTTTCTTGGAACTTTTTGGTTCAAAGGGCAACGCCTTTTGTTCTGCGCTTGCTGTTTCCTTCTCCTGAGATTCTACGATTTTTTGTAGTTCTTCTGGTAAGGGTTCACGGGAAAGGATATAAGTTTGAAGGGTTTGGAAAATGTTACCAATTACCATATACATCAGTACCCCAGCTGGCAAGGGGAAAAACAAAAACATCCCAGAAAAGATGACTGGGGTGATTTTATTTACTGTGTCTTGCTGTGGGTTGCCACCACTGGAATTTTGACCAGAAAGTATTTGGCTAACGTAGAGACTGATCCCGAAGAAGATGACCATAGCGACGATATCCCAATGAATCATACCGTCGGGATCGATCGCCCCAACCCTACCCAAGGCATCAATGAACAAAAATCCTTTGTCTGCTGCCAGACCAGGAATTGTACCTTGAATCGTCACATCTCCCGGTTGTAAGGCTTCTATATTGCCTTGAGCATCAATTTTGATGCGATCTTCACCTTTGATTACCTTCCATTCAGGAGTTAACTTATTTTCTGGGTGTTCTGCTAAGAGTACCTGAAATGGTTTGCCTTCTAGAGTCTGATATTGAATCTTAGTTTGCTCCCCCACTGCCAGTTTATTACCTCCAGGGAGGATAGCAGTGACGCGAGAGTGTTCGCCATCAGCAATGTAGATGTTTTGGGGTTGGGTAGCAAAGGCTTGCGGTTGAATTCGTTCAATTTGTTCGGCGGGAAAGATTTGCAAATTGACCGAGTAGTTCACCCCAGCAAAAGGTGAACCCCGCAAAGTGGCAAACAGTGCTAGTAAAACTGGCATTTGCAACAGTAGTGGCAAACATCCGGCTAATGGGTTGCCAAATTCCTTTTGGACATTGACCATTTCCTCCTGCTGCTTTTGCGGATTGTCTTTATGGCGCTCCTTGATTTCTGCCATCCGCTTCTGCATCAGAGGTTGTACAATTCGCATCCGCCGCATATTGCGAATTGAGCCAGCACTCAGGGGATAGAGCGCGAAGCGGACTATCAATGTCAAGGCAACGATCGCCAATCCATAGCTAGGTAAAATACCATAGAAAAAATCTATGATTGGCAGCATCACGTTGTTCGAGAGAAACCCGATACCAAAATCCATTATTCTGAATTCAACCTGAGGTACTGTAAACTGACTGAATCTAAGTTTATCTAAATCTTAATTCCTCTGCGACTGCTCATGACTACGGATTGCCGCACAAGGGTGGGGATTGGGGACTGGGGACTGGGGACTGGGGATTGGGGATTGGGGATTGGGGATTGGGGATTGGTAATTATATTTCTCCCTCATCTCCCTCGTCTCCCTCATCTCCCTCATCTCCCGGTTGGTGAGCGAAGTCGAACCACATCCCCCTGCTCCCTCACTGATTAGCAGCGCTGCTATATTCGGGATTTTTGGCGGTAACTTTTTCATTTATGTAGTCGTAGACTTCCCGAAACTTAGGAACTGCTCGCAATTCTAAACGGCTACCGTTTCTCAGGGTTAGTACCATATCTCCCCAAAAGCCAATACCACGGGGAACTTTGACGATTTTGACAACTTCTGAGTAAATGATATCAGTGCGATCGCGTCCCATCCAGCCCCCCATGACAGAAATTCGGCGGTCTGTAATGCGGAAGCGTAGCCACAATGCCCTGACAATTGCCCCAACTGTCAATGGTATCCCAACGATGGTTAGCCCAATCAGCAGGTTGAGAATCAAATCCCCAATGTGGGGGCCGCCTTCATAATAAACTTCTTCACGAATGCCCATTGAGTACCTCGGCTTGTGCCAACAACTGCTCTAATTCTTGCAGAAATTGTTGGCTTACGCACTTAGTTTCTAACACTGTGGGTTTCACAACGACCACTAGCCGCCATCCTGGCGATAGTTTGGGCAATAACTCATATAGGGCTACTGCAATCTGCCGTTTGATGCGGTTGCGAACTACTGCTCTTTTGCTAACTTTTGTGCTAATTGAAATGCCAATTTGCGTACTGGCAAGATTTAAAGTTTGGGTGGCAGCATCCACACCAGAAGGCTCTTTTACAGATAACGGTTTTAAGGCTCTTAATGTCAAATAAGAACCATGACGCCGAATTCCTTCGCGGAAAACTGCCTGGAAATCATGTCGAGATTTGAGTCGATTTGCTTTGGGCAAAGCCACAGCCGCTTTCTATCACTTAAAGTATCCTAGACGCTCAAACGATGGCGTCCTCTTCTTCTCCTAGCTCTGATGACGTTTCTACCGTCTGGTGTTCGCATTCTGGCACGAAACCCAGAGGTTCTTTTTCTCTTACGGCAAGTGCCGCCCAAAGTTCTCTGCATACTGTTCTCCTCTTAGAAGATTTTTTATAAAAAGCCACAATCTATTAATATATCATCATTGCTTCACAAACTAGAGACTTTCAGTAAAAAAGTCAAGAATCCAAAAGTCAAAAACTTTCTGACTATTGACTCTTAACTTTTGTGGTTTCCTCTTTTTGACCTTTGATTTACGAAATGCTCAAAATCCATGTTCCCAAGTAACGTAATAGTGGAACTTCGCCGGGAGAGAGAACCTGACAATTGAAGTAGAAAGTGCCGCCAAAAGTTGGATTTTTCACGTTAGATAAGACTAGCTCAACTCTGCTGCCTGCTGGCACTGGTTCTTCGGGATAGATGTTGATTAGCTTACCTTCTTTGTCCCACTTCACTTCTGAAAGCTTAACTTTTTTGCCTTTAACTCGGACTTCAATTTCTTTGGGGTCAAAGTTTCCCTTGTAATAATTTGGGTAGGTAATAGCAAACTGAGCAACTGCCAATTTCATCTTTTGGGGTGGAATTCTCAGTATGTAACGATCCCAAGCATTGGCTTGTCCGCCAAAATCTAAGCGGAAAGGCAGTTGATTTTCACTTTTGATGCCGCTAAATAGCGTAAATCCTGGCAGGCTTTGTGCCAAGGTTGTAGTCGGTAAACCAGTTAGTAGACAGCTAGTCACGGCTAAAGCAGAAAGTAAACGTCGCATAATTAGGCTCCTCTACCAAACATAAATCTGTTATCTAAAATAACTCTAAGTTATTATTCGTAACTAAACTTTACTACTGACTTCCTGACAATGGACGCTAAATATAAATAAAATGTGCCTTCTTGGTTTTGAGTTTTGTTTACAAGCAATAACACTTAGAAAATAGTTAATATTTATACATTAATTTAAGTATTTTAGATAGATGAGGAAACCAGAAGTCATCATGTCATGACTTTCATCTGCTGGCGATAAGTCAATTTTGCCAGAAATGTCAGAACAAGTTCACAACAACCATAAGTACTAATAACTAAAAACTCATAACTTCAAAGACGGGTAGCGATTCCTTGAACCCTTGAAGACATGGGATTACCGCAATTTTTTTGCTCTCTATAGAACCATAGTAGGGATTTGATTGTGTTTCTGAATATGTATAAGTGTATCTAAATTTAAGATTTTTGTTATAAAAATTGAGCCATGTTGCCAGCGATCGCCAGTTAACTTGGGATAGATTGTTTAAAATGAGCGTGAATCAAAGTAGCAATTATTAAAATTTGATTTGGAAATAATCAAGCTGGGAAAATTTGAGCCATATTGCACTATATAAGAAGGAATGCCAAATTTTTGAATCCCTAAAATAAGCCGAAGACGAAGATGCAAAATTTGGGAATCAATTGAGGATGTGCAACATGTAACCCTGTGTGCAACTATCTGAGACTGTAACATCCGCACATCGGCAAGTTAAGGCTTTGCCAGAAAAACTAAGAGCAAGAGAGCAAAAGTTCCAAGTTCAATCTACAAGTACAAAGCCGTTGTTGATAGTTCCCACATCGGCACTATGAATACGGAACTTACCGCATTGGGTAAATAGCTTACTTAGTAGAGATTTAGGTATTTATATCTAGGAGATTTCATGAGAATAGCAGTTGCTAAAGAAATTGAAGTTTGTGAGCGTCGTGTGGCATTAATTCCTGATACTGTTGCCCGATTGGTAAAGCAAGGTTTGGAAGTGTGGGTAGAAACAGGTGCAGGAGAGCGATCTTTTTTTAGTGATACTGCTTATGAAGCAGCAGGGGCTAAAATTATCCACGATACAGCAACATTATGGGGCGAAGCAGATATTTTACTGAAAGTTAGCCCTCCTCAAGAAAGAGAAAATGGACGCTCAGAAATCGAATTGCTGCGGGAAGGTGCTGTATTAATCAGCTTCCTCAATCCTTTAGGAAATCCTGTGGTAGCACAGCAACTGGCAGATAAGAAAGTAACAGCCTTGAGTATGGAACTGATCCCCCGTACTACCAGGGCACAAAGTATGGATGCTTTGTCTTCGCAAGCATCCTTAGCAGGTTACAAGTCAGTATTGATTGCTGCTGCCGCATTACCCAAATATTTCCCCATGTTAACCACAGCCGCAGGCACGATCGCCCCTGCTAAAGTATTTATCATGGGTGCAGGTGTGGCAGGATTGCAAGCGATCGCCACCGCTAGACGTTTGGGGGCAGTGGTAGAAGCCTTTGATATCCGTCCGGCTGTGAAGGAAGAAGTGCAAAGCTTAGGGGCGAAATTCGTCGAAGTCAAGCTAGAAGAAGAAACAGCCACCACTGGTGGTTACGCTAAAGAAATTTCCGAAGCTAGCAAACAACGCACCCAAGAAGTTGTGGCCGAACACGTCAAAAATGCCGATGTCGTAATTACTACTGCCCAAGTACCTGGCAAACAAGCACCACGGCTCGTCACAGAGGAAATGGTGGCACAAATGAAACCAGGTTCAGTAATTGTAGATTTAGCTGCTGAGCAAGGCGGTAACTGTGCCTGCACCGAACCCGGTAAAGATATCGTCTGGAATGGCATCACCATCATCGGGCCGATTAATCTCCCTTCATCGATGCCAGTCCACGCCAGCCAATTGTATGCCAAGAACTTGACATCGTTAATGCAACTGTTAATCAAAGACAAAGCTTTGTTCGTCAACTTTGCTGACGATATTGTCGATGCAGCTTGCATTACCCACGCAGGTGAAATTCGCAATCAACGCGTACGCGATGCCCTACAATCTGTCAGCAGCGTAGGCGCAGCATAAATTAGGGAACAGTTATCAATGAACAGTAAGGAATAGGGAATTGGCAGCATTTTTCATCCATTCCCCATTCCCCAGTACCCTTATTCCCCATTCCCCAAGAGGAGTTTTTTGAATGTCGGAAGCATTACTTGCTGCTTTGTTTGTATTTGTTTTGGCGTCTTTTATCGGTTTTGAAGTCATCAACAAAGTCCCACCCACTCTGCACACGCCTTTAATGTCGGGATCAAATGCGATTTCTGGAATTGCTGTACTTGGGGCGATAGTAGCTTCTGGTGCTAGAGAGACAAGCGTCGCAGTGATTCTCGGTTTGATTGCTGTGGTATTGGCAACAGTTAACGTTGTGGGTGGCTTTCTCGTCACAGACAGAATGCTGCAAATGTTCAAGAAAAAGGAGATTAAGGCGTGAGCGACTTTTTACCAACTGGGATTCAGCTGACGTACTTAGTCGCTGCGTCTTTATTTATTCTGGGTTTGAAAAAGCTGGGATCACCTGCTACAGCTAGGAACGGTAACGTCATCGCCGCAGTGGGAATGTTACTGGCAATCGTAGCGACAATGCTGGATCAGCATGTGTTGAATTACGAGATGATTGTGTTGGGCTTGGCGATTGGTTCGGTGATTGGTGCGATCGCAGCCTACAAAGTACAAATGACAGAAATGCCCCAAATGGTGGGTTTACTCAACGGTTTGGGCGGTGCAGCTTCGGCATTGGTTGCTGTGGCTGAATTCTGGCGGTTGTTGGGGAATTCTCAACCAATACCCCTAGATGTCAACATTTCTATGTTGTTGGATGTGTTGATTGGTGGTGTTACCTTCACAGGTAGTTTTCTTGCCTTTGCAAAATTGCAAGGTTTAATTAGTGGTTCACCAATTACATTCCCGTTTCAGCAACCATTTAACTTGTTGCTGTTGGGTACTTATGTGTTAGGTAGTGCCTACTTAATTGTCACACCAGACAGCCTACCAATATTCTTGGCAGTGGTTGCCGTTTCTTTGGTGTTGGGTGTAATGTTCGTCATCCCCATTGGTGGTGGTGATATGCCCGTAGTAATTTCGCTGTTAAACTCTTTATCTGGAATAGCCGCCGCCGCCGCCGGGTTTGTGGTGATGAATAATATGTTGATCATCGCAGGGGCGTTGGTGGGTGCATCGGGGATCATCCTCACCGAAATTATGTGTAAGGCAATGAACCGTTCGCTATTTAGCGTACTGTTCAGTGCTTTTGGTACAGCAGGTGCTGCTGGCGGTGGTGCTGGCAGTGCTGCTATAGATCAAACCGTCCGCAGCATTGATCCCGAAGAAGGAGCGATGATGTTGGGTTATGCTCGTTCTGTGGTGATTGTACCTGGTTATGGGATGGCTGTCGCACAAGCACAGCACAGTGTACGCGAACTGTCAGATCAGTTAGAACGGATGGGTGTTGATGTTAAGTATGCGATTCACCCTGTTGCGGGTAGAATGCCGGGACACATGAATGTGTTGCTGGCTGAGGCGAATGTGCCCTATACCCAGCTATATGACATGGATGATATTAATCCCCAGTTTGAGCAAGCGGATGTGGCTTTAGTGATTGGGGCAAATGATGTGGTAAATCCGGCGGCGCGGAGTGATACAAATAGTCCGATTTATGGTATGCCGATTTTGGAAGTAGATCGGGCGAAGCAAACAATTGTGATTAAGCGCGGGATGAGTACAGGTTTTGCTGGTGTAGATAATGAGTTGTTCTACAAGGATAAAACTACGATGCTATTTGGCAGCGCCAAAGATATGGTGTCGAAATTGGTGTCTGAGGTGAAGCAGTTGTAAACCGCCAAGAACGTCAAGAACGCCAAGGAAAGAAAGAAGTTTAATAGAGTGGGCTTGCTTTGGGAATGTTTTTCCTGAAGCAAGCTTTTTGTTTATTCTAGAGTGTGTTAGGCGTATATTTTGATCTAGTTTGTTGCGAAAAACTTAATATTTAACACCTAACGCACTGCTAAATAACACGGTGCGCGATCGCCAAGCCATAACACAACGGCAATTAAGCCAGAGGAATATCCACATCGCTTTTTGCCTCCTTTGCTTAAGATTTACTTGATAAATGGTCTATAATGCCCTTAATTTACTTATCATTACTAGTCGTATAAAAGAGGCTGAGAATCATGAAATTGGGAGCTATTAATCACATAGCTTTAACAGTATCTAATTTAAACAAATCTGAAGATTTTTATAATGAGCTATTGGGATTTTTAGGTTATGAGCAAGGAGAAAAAACAGAGCATTTAATCCTCTGGGCATCTGCTAGTGGTGTCATTACTATTTCTTTGGCTAATCCTCAATCAGCAAATAAAAATCACGATCGCTACTCTCCAGGATTACATCATCTAGCTTTTAGTGCAGATCATCGAGAACAAGTAGATCAACTTTACAAATTGCTGATTGAACGGGGAGTTGAGATTCTTGATCCTCCCAACGAATACAATTATATGCCTGGTTACTACGCGGTATATTTCTTAGATCCAGATGGCATCAAGTTGGAGTTAACATATATCCCCAATTGGCCACCAGAATCTTAATAAAAAGGGTGTAGGGATCAAGGAAGTAAAAAAGCTGGGGAAGCTGGGGAGGCTGGGGGAGAAATAACAAACACTCAACTCAGCACGGGCTAAACGCCCCGCTATCGCGCTTCAGCACTCATCACTCCCAATTCCCAATTCCCCATTCCCAATTCCCTACTAAAGTATCTGTTCGCCACCCTACTTTTTTAAGTAGATTAGCACTCATAGACTATCCAAGGACAGTTATGACTACTTTTGAACCCTCAAGCGAAGATTTAGTGCTGGTTGCTGGTGGTACTGGTGGGGTGGGACAACTTGTGGTAGGTAAGCTGCTAGAGAAAGGTTTGAAAGTTCGTGTGCTAACACGTAATGCCGCAAAAGCTTCAGAAATGTTCAATCAAAGAGTGGAAACAGTCGTTGGTGATATACGTCAACCGGCTACACTCCCCGCAGCGATGCAAAACGTTACTCATATCATCAGCTGTGCTGGAACTACAGCCTTCCCCTCAAAAAAATGGGAGTTTGATCAATCTCCAAATTTGATTGAATGGATCAGCGCTTTTCTTAACCCTAAATCTAGTCAAGCAAAAGCCAAGAACAGTCCAGCTAATCTTGATGCTGAAGGTGTAAGTAACTTAGTAGCAGCAGCACCTCAAAACTTGCAGCGATTCGTTTTTGTCTCTTCTTGTGGTATTTTGCGTAAAGATCAGCTACCTTGGAGCATTCTCAACACCTATGGCGTACTAGATGCCAAACAAAAAGGTGAAGAAGCGATCGCCACTTCCGGATTACCTTACACTATTATCCGTCCAGGACGCCTCATAGACGGGCCATACACGTCATATGACCTCAACACCCTGCTGAGGGCAAAAACAAACGGCAAGTATGATGTAGTGTTAGGCATAGGTGATACATTGTCAGGTGATGCCAGCCGCATTGATGTCGCCACAGCTTGCGTAGAATGCATTTTTCATCCCAATACTTCCGGGAAAACTTTTGAAATAGTCAACAAAGGATCTAGACCACCGATGATTGATTGGGGAATACTTTTTGCTCAGGTGTAGGGAATGGGGACTAGGGAACTCGGGGCTCCGGAGGGAGTGGGGAATTGGTTATTTTTCCTCATCCCCCTCATCCTTGCCAAAAAAATGGGGACAAAAATTACCGATATTGACGATTAAACTCAATTACTTAGGCGATCGCTGTTTTTTTGCTCTTGGCGTTCTCAGTGACTCTGTGGATTGTCGCTTCTAAAGGCGGCAAACACCACATTAGCGTTACGGTTCACCCTAATTACTCATAGTATTAATTCTCATACATTAGACGAAGTGAAAGAAAATCAATTCATGAACCTACTAAACACATTGTTTAGATTAACCGTCCCAATTGAGGTTCGGGAAACCACCCTTCATGGACTGGCTACAACTGAGTTTCAGTATATATATCAGCCTTCATAGTGCTGGAGTTAAAACTCCAGCAGGTAAACAAAGGTATTCATGCTGAACTAGCTGAATTATTAATCCAGTAGGTTCAAAATTTAGTCCTTTATACTCCCATTCTTTTTTTGTAGTTATACGGAGCCAGCACCTAAAATGGCAAAAGCAGTTGGAATTGACTTAGGTACGACTAACTCCTGCGTAGCAGTGATGGAAGGTGGTAAACCTACAGTAATAGCTAACGCAGAAGGTTTTCGCACAACGCCATCGGTGGTTGCATTTGCGAAAAATGGCGATCGCTTGGTTGGTCAAATCGCCAAACGCCAAGCGGTGATGAACCCCGAAAATACGTTTTACTCTGTCAAGCGCTTCATCGGACGCCGCTACGACGAAGTAACTAAAGAAACTACTGAAGTTTCTTACAAAGTGTTAAGTAGCAATGGTAACGTTAAATTAGACTCCCCAGGTGCTGGTAAGCAATTTGCTCCTGAAGAAATTTCCGCACAAGTTCTTCGCAAACTAGTAGAAGATGCTAGTAAATACCTCGGTGAAACCGTTACCAAAGCTGTAATTACCGTTCCCGCATACTTCAACGACTCCCAGCGTCAAGCAACAAAAGACGCTGGTAAAATTGCTGGTATCGAAGTTCTCCGGATTATCAACGAACCAACCGCCGCTTCTCTAGCATACGGATTCGACAAGAAGAGTAACGAAACTATCCTAGTCTTTGACCTTGGTGGTGGTACCTTCGACGTATCTGTACTAGAAGTAGGTGACGGCGTGTTTGAAGTACTAGCTACTTCTGGCGATACTCACCTCGGTGGTGACGACTTTGACAAGAAAATCGTTGACTTCCTCGCTGAAAAGTTCAAGAAAGATGAAGGTATTGAACTACGCAAAGATAGACAAGCTCTGCAACGTCTAACTGAAGCCGCAGAAAAAGCCAAAATTGAGCTTTCCAGCGTCACCCAAGCCGAAATCAACCTACCATTCATCACAGCTACTCAAGACGGGCCGAAGCACTTAGATACAACCCTAACTCGCGCCAAGTTCGAGGAACTCTGCTCTGACTTAATCGACCGTTGTCGCATTCCTGTTGAGAACGCGCTACGGGATGCCAAGTTAAACAAAGGCGACATTGATGAGGTCGTGTTAGTTGGTGGTTCTACCCGTATCCCTGCTGTACAGCAGGTTGTGAAACAGATATTAGGTAAAGACCCCAACCAAAGCGTTAACCCTGATGAAGTTGTAGCCGTTGGTGCAGCTATTCAAGCAGGTGTGTTAGAGGGTGATGTTACAGGAATCTTGTTGTTAGACGTAACTCCTCTGTCTTTGGGTGTAGAAACCTTGGGCGGTGTAATGACCAAAATTATCCCCCGCAACACTACAATTCCTACCAAGAAATCAGAAGTTTTCTCCACCGCTGTCGATGGTCAAACCAACGTAGAAATTCACGTCCTCCAAGGGGAGCGGGAATTTGCTAACGACAATAAGAGCTTGGGAACCTTCCGCCTTGATGGCATTCCCCCAGCACCACGCGGCGTACCACAAATTGAAGTTACCTTTGATATCGACGCCAACGGTATTCTCAACGTCACCGCCAAAGATAAAGGTACTGGTAAAGAACAGTCTATCAGTATCACTGGTGCTTCCACTCTGGATAAGACTGATGTTGACCGCATGGTAAGAGAAGCCGAACAAAACGCTTCTGCCGATAAAGATCGTCGTGAAAAGATTGAACGCAAGAACCAAGCCGATTCTTTGGCATACCAAGCCGAGAAGCAGTTACAAGAATTGGGTGACAAAGTACCCGATGCTGACAAGACAAAGGTTGAAGGTTTGGTAAAAGAACTGCGGGAAGCAGTTGCCAAAGAAGATGATGAGCAAATTAAGAAGCTCACGCCAGAACTGCAACAAGCGTTATTTGCAGTTGGTAGCAACATCTATCAACAAGCTGGCGGTGCTGCACCTGGTACTGAACCTCAAGATGGTGGCTCTACTTCTACCTCTTCTGGTAGTGGTGATGATGTAATTGATGCTGATTTCACTGAAAGCAAATAATTCCTACACCTTTGTGGGAATATATTGTGCCCTTGCCTCATATCACCCATCCAGACAAGTATCTGGGTGGGGATTTTTTTGGGTTACGAATTATGAACTGGTACTAATTCTGGGTGTTCAATTTTAGTACCAAGAACTTTGAGAAATTCTGCCAACCAACGAGGATGAGCTGGCCAAGCTGGTGCTGTTATTAAGTTGCCATCCACTATCGCTTCATCAACTGAGATATTGACATAAATACCTCCAGCGCTATTAACATCTGGACTACAAGCAGGATAAGCTGTACATCTTTTGCCTTGCAGCACATCAGCAGCTGCCAGTAACTGTAAACCATGACAGATGGCAGCAATGGGTTTATTTGCTTGAGCAAAATGACGAGTAATATCCAGTACCTGCTGATTTAGGCGGATGTATTCTGGTGCCCTGCCTCCTGGAATAACTAAGGCGTCGTAAGTAGAAGCTTCTATTTCCGTAAATGTGGCATTGAGGGCAAAGTTGTGACCAGGCTTTTCGCTGTATGTTTGGTCTCCTTCAAAGTCGTGAACTGCTGTTCGTACTTTGTCACCAGCTTTTTTGTTTGGGCAGACTGCATGAACGGTGTGTCCTACCATTTGCAGAGCCTGAAATGGAACCATTACTTCATAATCTTCTACGTAATCCCCAACGAGCATCAAAATTTTTTTGGTAGCCATGTTTTTGATATCCGTACTTATTTAGCTAATGGATTAATGGTTAAAAGCCAAGAGTCATAATTAATTATTTTGAACTTTGGACTATTAACTATCAACTAAATGAAATTCTGCCATAGCTCTGGGGAAGTTTTTGTTTTCGTGTCCTGAACGACTAAGCTTAATCAAAGCAAAACGTTGCAAGGGAGTCAAAGATTCCCATTGTTGCAGTGTCAGGATTATGCCTATTTCTTGAGCTTTTTCTTGAATGCTAGCTGGTACGGTAGTAGAGTCTAACCATGCAGGATCAGTTTCGATGGTTAATTTGGCGACTGGTGTGCCGGTTTGTTGTAAAACTAGTTGCTCAATATACTCTTGATAAAACTTAATTTCTGTTTCTGTGTTGCAAGGTAATTCAACTAAAGTTTCACGCTCGGCTTGAGTCATGTGATTCCAATCTGATAATTTTAGCTTGATACCAGATGTATCTAGCTTGTATCGCACTTGCATAGGTATGCAACGAAGAGAATCGACAAAATCTGTTTCAAATTCAAAGAAGTTTCCCATAATATAAAAATAAACTCCTCCTTTACTATTCCCTGTTCCCTGTTCCTTAGAAGATGTTTTAAAAGTTTTGGGTAAATTCTATTCGCTACTACACAAAGCTTAGTCCACCTCCGTGAACTAACCAAAAGTTATGTCTTTCAAACCGACAGAGGTGGGTTGTGTCTGTGTAGCGGCGATTTCTAATCGCTTTATAAATATCCTCTAAAATTGATTCTAATCTGTTTACCTGGAGTTACTCAAACGAATGAGCATATAACTAATTGATAAAGCGAGAACGGCAATCCCCAAGCCAATGATATCAATACCTGTTACTTTTTCTAAATCAAGAATAATAATTTTTCTAGCCACAGCAATTAAAGAGGTAACAATTACTAACTCAACTTGAAAAACATGTCTTCGCAGATAAGCTGTGATATTTTCTAAAATTTCTAAAGCAATTAAAATATTGAGAAATAAACCAAAGACCTTGAATAATGTTGTGTTAATTTTTCCATAGGGTGTGGTAAATATTTCCTTAAAAATAAATATCCCTAAATCGACGATCGCGACTAAAATTACTACGATCATTAAGAATGATAATACTTTAGAAACTATCACTTCTAAGTGTTCAACAATGTGCATGAACTGCTCATCTTTGGTAATTCCTAAAATTAGTTTGATTAATTTTCTCATCTGCTACACCCAGTTTTAGAGTAAAAAACAAAAAGATAAAAGAAAAATCCTATAGACGACTCTAAAGGATTAAAAAATAACTCTTTTGCATTTTCCCTAATTTTAAGTCATTAGTTACTAGGAATTTTATTTTTTAAGAAATGGCAATAAATCAGAGCTAATAGATACTAATCAATAGTAGAGAATCAGAAAACCAAATTATTCCTATCGACTATTAGCTATGGATGATTAGCTAACTTATTTATTACCAATTTTTGATTTTTCGGTATAGTTAACAACTTACCACTGTGAGGACTGAAGTTGATAATTCTTGACTATGACTTCTACAGAAATGGGTAGGAGTTGTACTGCACAGGCTTTTAATTCTGGTTGCAGAGAATCGGGACAAGATTCTGGATGGGTGAGGGCGTTAGCTTCGGCCTCGTCTGCCCACAGTGCGCCCCAGTGCATAGGGACAAAAACTGTACCAGGTGCGATCGCTTTTGTAATTTTAGTCAAAAACTTGGCTTTACCTCGACGCGATCGCACTTCTACCCAAGAATTATCTGCGATTTCTAACTGAGCAGCATCACGAGGATGGATTTCAATAAAAGGTTCGGGGTGCATAGCGCGAATTTTTTCAATGCGACCGGTGCGTGTCTGAGTGTGCCAGTGTCCGTAAAGTCGCCCATTAGTCAATACAAAGGGATAATTGGGATCGGGTGGTTCTGCTAGTCCACGTGAGTAATACGCACCAAACCGGGCACGTCCATCAGGGGTGGGGAAGCGGAGATTAGTGTAAAGTCTTTTAGAGGGAGTAGGGGTACAATCTTCCCCACTCCCGACTCCCGACTCCCCACTCCCCTCTTTGGGGTGAGGCCATTGGGTGGGGCCTTGTGCCTGCAATTGTGCATGACTGATAGCTGTCATATTGCAGGGGCGATCGCTTGTCAATTGCACAAATTCCGCATAAACTTCAGCAGAGTTAGCAAAGGCAAATTCTCCCTTAAAGCCCAATCTCCGACCAACTTCGGCAAAAATTTCCCAATCTGGTTTCGCTTCTCTGGGTGGTTGGCGGAATGCTGCACACAGAGTTACCATGCGTTCAGAGTTGGTCATTACGCCTGTTTTCTCACCCCACTGGGCAGCTGGTAGCAAGACGTGAGCATAAGCAGCGGTTTCTGTGGGGTAGTAAGCGTCTTGGTAGATGGTGAAAGGCGATCGCAACAAAGCCTTTTTAGTCCGCTCTAAATCTGGCATACTTACAGCTGGGTTAGTGGCAGCAATCCACAGTACACTCACACTGCCATCTTCTAACCCAGTAATCATATCCCAAGTAGTTAAACCAGGATTGGGCGAAATCTGTCCTGATTTTAATCCCCACAATTTTTCAACTTCCGCCCGGTGCTGAGAATTTTTGACCAATCGATAGCCCGGCAATAAATGCGCTAAACCCCCGGCTTCTCGTCCTCCCATGGCATTTGGTTGACCGGTGAGGGAAAACGGCCCTGCCCCCGGCTTACCAATTTGCCCCGTCATCAGATGCAAGTTGATGATAGTTCTTACCTTGGCTGTACCCTCACTTGATTGATTCACACCCATCGACCACAACGATAATACCCGCTGAGATTGACCCCAATACTTGGCTGCTGTCTCTAAATCTTCAATGCTGATCCCACATTGACGTGCTACTACTTCTGGAGGATAGTGGCGAATCACCTCGGCGTATGCGGGAAAATTACTGGTGCAATCGTCGATAAATCCAGTATCAATATAGTTCCAACGCATCAACAAGTGAGCGATGCCATTTAATAAGTCGATGTCTGTACCGGGACGAATAGCTAAGTGTAAATCTGCGGCTTCGGCGGTTGGTGTCCGTCGGGGATCAACTACAACCATTTTGACTTTACGGTTTTTTCTGTGGTATTTCTCCAGCCTATTGAAAACGATGGGATGACACTCGGCTGTGTTAGTACCAATTAAAAATGCACAGTCAGTTAACTCCAAGTCTTCATAACAGCAAGGGGGGCCATCTGAGCCAAAACTTTGAATGTACCCAGCCACAGCACTAGACATACATAAACGAGAGTTGGCATCAAAATTATTAGTCCCTAAACAGCCTTTGAGAAGCTTCTGAGCAATGTAGTAATCTTCGGTCTGAAACTGGCCAGAACCATACATACATATGGCTTCTGGCCCTTGGGTAAAGCGCACAGTTTGAATGCGATTCGTGATGAGATCAAACGCTTCATCCCAACTCACCCGACGAAACTCTTGGTCTAGGGAGTCTCTGACCATCGGGTAATGTAATCTATTTTTATCTAAAGACTCAGCGATCGTTGCACCTTTAACACAAACCATACCCTGACTAGATGGGTGTGCTTTGTCACCCCGCACCCGCCAAATTGGATTTCCTTGACTATCTCGATGAGTTGGTTTGCCAGGTTGTGCTGGAGGCGAAACTTCTAGCCCACAACCAACACCACAGTAAGGACAAAGGGTTTTGGTAAATTCACTCATGGTAGTTTGTGTTCGCTGATTTTATAAATTTTGAAAGCTGAAATTTTTTAATAAAAGGGAACTGGGAACAGTGTTCAAGTTGTGATTTTAAAAAAATTGGACGACTTCAGTTGATAAAAAGTCACAAATAATTTACTTAATTGTTAGTAATTACCTACAGTCGTATTTCTACTTATTAGATATCATTCAAGACTAATAAAATGTTCTTCGTGATACTTTTTTAAGTATTTGCATAGCTTTCATCTATATCAATAAATAATAAGTATTTGTCTAATTATTGATATTTTTTCGTCAAAACTTGTCAAATTTACTCATAAATCAAACGTTAACTTTTCCTCAAGCTTATTAGTGTCAATGTATATAAAACCCACTATGCTAATTAGTGAGTTTTATATTTTCAGAATGCAATTATTGCGAATTTTATTCTTCTGCTAGAATTGCAGAGCTTTTAGTTGCTGTTTCTGGTAATTCACCTTCATAAGCAGGAGCGAAAGAACCTTGGGGTTCTTTAAGGAAGAAGGCGCACATAAACGCGCAAACCAGAGCAGCTATACCCATTGTGGTGAATAGTGTTGCTGGATTGGTTAAGCTGTAAATTGTTAGATAAACTACACCACCAAAGTTGCCGTAAGCTCCAACATTGCCAGCTATTTGTCCGGTAGCTTCTTTTTTAATTAGGGGTACAATTCCGTAGGTTGCACCACAACCAGCTTGGGCAAAGTAGGCAGCAAACATAGTGACTGCGATCGCTAGTGGAATTGGCCAGCTACTATTAATGAAATGCGCCATCAAATAGCCAACACCAATACCAGCCGAGATAATTGTCATTGTCCATTTTCGTGAGCCAAACTTATCAGAAATTACGCCCCCACTAGGACGAGAAACTAAGTTTAAAAATGGATAGGTAGCAGCAATCATCCCAGCGACTACATGTTCTAAACCAAAAGTTTTTTCAAAAAATGCCGGCAACATGGAAACGGCTGCCAATTCTGAACCAAAGTTAGTTACATATGTGAATTCCAGTAAAGCAACTTGACCGAATTGATAGCGTTCCGAAGCAGCGTAAATTTTCTTTCCAGTTAAAAGTTCTTTATTTACTTGCCAAGCTTTGTAGGTTTGGTAAGCAAATAATCCTAACAATGCTATCCAAGCCAAATACATTTGGCTCAAAGTGAGAAAGTGAATATTTTTTTGTTCTAAACGCCAAGCTAATAAACCCAAGGCAAAAATTAAACCAAAATTGGAGATAATCATTGCCCAAAAGCTTTTAACACTGGTTACTTCCAAAGAGCCATTTTTCTTGGGTCGTTTGTAAACTTTGCCAGCAGGTGTATCTTGAACACTGTTATAGTAAATGACGCCGTAAACAGCAGCTACAATCCCTGTAAAAGCGATCGCAAAACGCCAGTTAGAAGCACCACCAGCCAAAAAGCCAGTAGAAACTGCAATCATTGGTAGGGCAAACTCTGCCCCGAAAGCACCAAAGTTTCCCCAACCGCCATAGATACCTTGGGCAGTTCCCATTTCCTTGGGTGGGAACCACTCTGACACCATGCGAATACCCACAACAAACCCAGATCCGACAATCCCCATCAGTAGGCGACTGATGACTAGTTGATTAAAGTTTTGTGATAACGCCGTTGCCAAACAGGGAACAGCAGCAAAAATCAACAACATCGAATAGGTAATTCTGGGGCCAAAACGATCTAACAGCATCCCGATAATTAGTCGCGCTGGAATCGTCAAAGCAAGGTTACAAATCCCCAAGGTTTTAATTTGCTCAGGTGCTAGCTGTAGTTGTTTACCGATAGTTGTTGCAAAGGGAGCAAAGTTAAACCAACAGACAAAGGTAAGAAAGAAAGCAAACCAAGTCTGATGCAAAATACGGTAACGACCATTCCATGAAAACAATCCTTTAAGCATTCAACCTTCCTCAAAAAAATTGCATAGATCAACTGTGGGCAATGGTTTAATTGCCTGAATTGGGAGTGGGGAGTAGGGAGTGGGGAATTGCGAATTAGTTATTTCTCCCTCATCCCCCAGTTGGTGAGTTTCGGCTACGCTCAACTACCGCGAAGTCGAAGTGCATCTCTCTAAACTGCGGCTACTTCTCGTAAACGTGCGCCGAATTGCTCAATTAGCATTGTTCGCAATACTGGCTGCAAGTCTTCACAGGGTATACCTTTGGTAATGCAAGTTCCTAAATGAGCTTCTTTGCCGACTTTGCCACCCATATAGATGTCAACACCTTCAACTGTTTTGCCATTTTTGCGAGTTTTAGTTCCCATCAAACCGATATCGGCTACTTGGGGTTGTCCACAGGAGTTAGGGCAACCCGTCCAGTGAATTCGCACTGGTTGAGTCAGAATTAACTCTGCTTCTAATGCTTTGATCATTGCCAAAGCACGGTTTTTGGTTTCAATGAGGGCAAAGTTACAAAATTGTGCGCCTGTGCAAGAAACTAGCGATCGCGTCAATAAACCAGGGTTAAGAGAAAATCTTTCTAGTATTGACTCTGTAAACAATGTTGCTAAACGTGAGTCAGTAATATTGGGGATGATAATATTTTGTTCAACCGTAAGCCGGATTTCCCCACTGCCGTAAACCTCTGCCAGACGAGCAATTTCAAACATATCGTGGGCATATAATCTACCAACAGGAACATTCAAACCCACATAGTTTAAATCATTTTGTTTCTGTTTATACACACCAACATGGTCGCGCTTTTCCCAGTCGATTTCATCTTTGGCGGCTGCACTGATCAGTGATTTACCTAAACGCTGTTCCACTTCTTGGCGAAATTTGTCCAAACCCCATTCATCAATTAGCCACATCAAGCGAGCTTTTTGCCGATTTGCCCTCAAGCCGTGGTCACGAAAAACTTCTAAAACGGCTCGACATACAGCAACCACATCCTCTGGAGGTACCCAAGCGTTCAAGGGAATCGCCGCCTCACAGCGCTTGGCTGAGAAAAAGCCTCCTACTATGATGTTGAAGCCGAATACTTTTTGGGGAGTAGGGAGTAGGGAGTAGGGAGTAGAGAATTCTTCACCACTCCCCTCTCTGAAGGCTGGCACAAAAGCTAAGTCATTGATTTCGGCGTGGACTGAATTGTCTCGTCCCCCTGTGATGGCAATATTAAACTTGCGTGGTAGATTGGTAAACTCTGGATTCCCTTGCCCTTTGTTGGTGAGGATGTCTTGAATTTGCTGCACCAATTCTCGCGTGTCATACAACTCATCAGCGTCTAACCCAGCGATGGGATCGCCTGTGATGTTGCGGACGTTATCCATCCCTGATTGCACACTCGTTAAACCAACTGCGTGAAGTTTATTAAAGATATCTGGTAAATCTTCAATTCTAATGCCCCGCAATTGGATATTTTGCCTGGTGGTAATGTCAGCGTTGCCGTCATCTCCATAACGCTGTACCACCTCTGCTAAAGCACGCATCTGACTACTCGTGAGGATACCATTGGGTATCCGCATCCGCATCATAAACTTGCCTGGAGTCACTGGACGAAAAAATACACCTACCCACTTGAGTCGATGATCGCGGTCTGTTTCATCCATTGCTTCCCAGCCCAAGGCAGCAATTTTCTCTATCTCATCCTTGATGGCAAGTCCATCTTTTTCGGCTTTGAATTTCTCGAACTTATTAAGGCTGGTGGTGGTAGTTGCTGTATCTGTCATGAGCTGACTCTGATTGCAAATTACTTAAAATTTTTGTATTCAAGGGCGTTCTCTGTTGACTTACCTGCTACTTGAGCATCAGTTAAGATGCTTATCCTTTTGGCTGAACGCGACTTCGGCAATTTCTCAGAGAAAATTTGTATTGTTTTACATTTAATAAATTTGTCAAGAAGGCTTTGTTACTGTTTATGTAACAAATTCGATACTTCCAAGGTTAAGGCGACATTTTCGCTAAAATAGTATAAATAGCTACGAAATTTTAGTAAAATTGCGATAAATGTATCAAAAAGATGCGTTTTCTGCATGAGAAATGGTTAACATGCAATAAAAAAAGCCCCAGAACAAGGCTGTATAGTATTGCAGCTAAAGCTTAGAGCGATCGCAGCAGAATTCAATATAATTTTCAACAACTATGAAACGTCGTGATTTTATCTATTGGGTAGGTTTAGGTTGGCTAGCGAGTTCTTTGCCTGTTGCGATCGCAGCTTGTTCTTCTCAAACAACCGCACCTAAATCCTCTGCATCTGGTGGTTGGCAAACGGTAGGTACTTCCGCAGAATTAGATCAAACTGGTCAATTGCTAGCGAAAAACTCACCCGTAGGGCCAGTGTTGGTAGTGGGCAAATCGACAGACACCAATCTCACAGCCGTTAATCCTACTTGTACTCATGCAGGTTGCACTGTAGCATGGCAAGCACAGGCAAAGAAATTCTCCTGTCCCTGTCATGGTTCAGAATATGGAATCGATGGTAAGGTGCAAAGAGGGCCAGCCACAACAGCACTCAAAACTTATGCTGCCAAAATTGAACGTAATTCAGTTGTAGTCAAGCCAGCTTAGTATGGAGAGTAGGGAGTGGGGAATGGGGAATTAAGTATTAATATCAACCAAGTTTTGGTGCAAGCACAAGCAGCAGATGATGCGGCTGATTGGTCGTTGCTAACGCAATATTTACAACAGTTAATTTTAGAAACAGATTCTCAGCATCCAAAAATAGTTAAAAATCGAGAATATCTGCTGAAATTAGCACTAGCAGTTTTGGAAATGGGGGATTTTCAGCAGCGCTGGGAAATAACTAAGGTGTTGGTTCAATTGCAAGATATTGCTATCCCTCCACTCATCGAGATTTTAGATGATGCAGAAATAGAGGAAGAATTACGTTGGTACGCAGCTCGGATCTTAGGCGAATTTCCACATCCAGATGTGATTGCAGCTTTGATAGAAGTGTTAAAAGCTGATGAGGATGAAGAACTAAAAGCGATCGCAGCTACAGCATTAGGGCAAATGGGTACAATAGCGATCACTCCTTTAACGACACTCCTAAAAGAATCAGATACCAGGATTTTGGCAGTGCGATCGCTTGGTTGTATTCGGCAAACAGAGGCGATTACACCTTTGTTGAGTGTCGTGCAAGATCCCCAACCAGCTATTCGCGTCGCCGCCATTGAAGCCCTCAGCAACTTTCACGATCAACGTGTACCACCAGTATTAGTTAAGGCTTTAGATGATATTGCAGCCACAGTCAGACGTGCAGCAGTCATGGGTTTAGGTTTTCGTCCTGATTTATGTTCAGAATTAAATTTGGTAACAAAACTGCAACCCAGGCTTTATGACTTTAACTTAGAGGTTTGTTGTGCAGCCGCAGTTTCCCTCTCTCGGATGAATAATAACGATGCTGCTAAAACATTATTTCAGGTATTGATATCATCTCCAACACCGATACCGTTGCAACTCGAAATTATCCGCGCTTTGGGTTGGATGAATGCGTCATCTAGTTTGGTATATCTCCAACAAGCACTAAATCACAACTCGTCAGAGATCATCTGGCAGGAAATTGCTACAGTTTTAGGGCGAGTTCAAAAACCGCTGGCTACAGAAATTTTGCTAGAGATGCTGCAATCAAAGCATCCAGCCACAAAAGTTGGCAGTGTAAGTGTAAAAAATGCGATCGCTTTGTCTTTAGGGCAGTTAAATTATCCACAGGCAATTGAACCATTGATATTGTTGCTAGCAGATACAGATGCATCGGTAAGGCTACATGCGATCGCTGCTCTTAAAAATCTGGCTGGAGAGACTGCACAGCAAAGGTTACAGGAGTTAGCAAAGGATACTACACTCCCCTTAGATATCAAACAAGGAATAGCGATCGCCTTAGCAGAATGGTAGTAAGATTAGCGAAAAAATTTTCTACGATGTTTGATTTGCTTCCAACCAATTAAGTAAATCCTCAATGGCTGTAAAATCTAATAAAGCCTCGCCAAGAGCTTCTAATTGCTCTAGGGAAAGAGTTTGGATACGCCCTTGCACTTGTTGTGGTAACTCTCCTACTCGTCTTTGTAGTTGCCGTAGTACGAGTCTTTGCTCACCTTCTTGCTTACCTTCTTGCTTACCTTCTTGCTTACCCCGCTCGTAGCCAATGCGCTCGCCTGTGGTAATGTAGCTC